>NZ_BOCG01000533.1 GCF_016587775.1 Lactobacillus nasalidis
AGGTCATCGGCCTCAGAGGCGTCAGCGCCAAAGCCGTCCGCCTCAGCATCCTGGAAACGACCGGGGACTGCGCTGCTGCCAGCAGCATCGACTTCTACCGGCCGCTTAAATAAGCATTTTTAAAAAATTCAGACAAAAAACAGTGGTAAGCTTCGCGTGAAGCTGCCACTGTTTTTCTTTAACCGAATCCGAGATTTTCTCAGATTCTTTTCGCTGAGAAGGCAAGGATTGAAATGTTGTGCTGTTTGTGTGTTAACCCTTGTCAGCACCAGCAGTAATCCCACTGACGTAGAACTTCTGCATGATGATGAAGAGGATCGTGATAGGAATGGCGATGATCACACATCCGGCCACGAATTGGGCGAAGTAGGTCGTCGCGCTCCCCTTTGAAGAAGAAAGCATGTTGTACAGACCGTAAGCGATCGTGTAAGTCTTTGGATCACCTGAAGTAGAGAGGATGATCCCGGAGAAGATGAAGTCTACCCATGGTGCCATGAAGGTCGTCAAAGCTGTGTAAACGATCATTGGCTTGGAGAGTGGCAGGCCGATCTTGGTGAAGACCTGCCATTTGGTTGCACCATCCAGTTCAGCTGCTTCGTCCAGAGACCGCGGGATAGTGTCGAAGAAACCCTTGGCAACATAGAAGCCAAGGCCGGCACCACCGACGTAGACCAGGATCAAGCCGCCCAGGTTCAGCATGTTCAGCCCCTTCAAGATGTAGTAAAGGGCGATCATGGACATGAAGCCAGGGAACATGCCCAAAACCAGGGCAATCTGCAGGAATGGCTTGCGGAGTCTGAAGCGTAAGCGGGACAGAACGTAAGCAACTGAGATTTGAATAAAGGTTGAGAGAGTGGCGGAAATGATTGCCACGATCAAAGTGTTGATAATCCAGTGCAGGTACGGGAACTGGGAGTTGGTAAAGATCCCGATGTAGTTCTGCAGAGTCCATTTTTCAGGGAAGAAGGTTGAGATAAAGCCAGTGTCATTGTAGGAGAAGCTGGCCAAAACGATCCAAAGAATGGGGATCAACCATAAAATTGCCAAAATTGTCAGCAATAAATATCTGAAGAAAAGGGATACTTTTCTCTGGTTAGAGTAAGACTTCAATTTTATCCCTCCTTAAACGCAGTGGTGTGACGGTAAGCGATCAAGGAAATCGTCGCACTCAAGATGAAGATCAAGATGCCCAGAACGGCTGAGGCGTTGTAGCGCTGCTGCTGACCGAAGGTCAGGTTGTAGAGCCAGTTGACCAGAAGGTCGGTTGAACCCGCGCCGTTGTAGTTGTTGTTCATTGGCTTACCACCCGTCAACAGGAAGATGACGTTGAAGTTGTTAATGTTGCCGATGAACTGTTGAATCAGGGACGGACCCATGACGAAGAGGATCTGCGGGAAGGTAATGTTGTGGAAAATCTGGAAGGAGTTGGCCCCATCGATTCTCGCAGCTTCAATCTGGTCTTGTGGCAGGTTTTGAATAATCGCCATGGAAACCAGCATGGAAACCGGAATACCAATCCACATGTTGACGATGATAACCGTCAGCCGGGCTACCCAAGGAGCCGCTTCATTGTCGATGAAGTGAATTGGCCCGGAGATCCAGCCCCAGTTCTGCAGCAGGGTGTTCAAAGGACCCTGCGCGTCCAAAAATTGCGCGATCAGCAGCAAGGAAACGAATTGCGGTACGGCGTAAGCGATAATGAAGATCGTCCGCCATACTTTCCGGTGCTTGATCCCCTTGGATTCAATCAAGAGGGCCAGGAGCACCCCACCCAGGAAGGTGGTTGCCGTGGCAGCCACGGCCCAGATCAGGGTCCAGCCCAGGACAGGGAAGAAAGTCCCGGCCAGGTCCCCGCTCAAGACATTCCCGAAGGCCTGGAAACCAGTCCAGGAGAAACCGATCGGGTGCTGGCGGTCATAGTTGGTAAAGGCCATGGAAATCATGAAGACCGTCGGCAAGACAGTGAAGAGGATAATTCCCAACAAAGGAACGAACATCAAGGTCGCGTGCAGGCGGGAGTCCAGCAGGCTGGCCAGTTCTTCCTTGTTGGTGGCAATGTGCTTGCCGTCGCGTTTCTTGATATAGTTGGCCCGGGTTGACCGCAAGTTGGTGACGTAAAGGCAGATGAAGCCAATGACCAGGAAGATGGCCATGATCCCGAAGAGGAGGATCAGGACGGAGTTGTCTGGCTGTTTGGTCACATAAACGCCTTGAGCCTGGTCAAAGACGACTCTCTTGGTCTTGTTGGCACCCAGGTTGCTCAGCATGCTGAGAGCACTGGCCCCGCTGAAAATGAACCAGACCAAAAAGACGATTTCGGTAATCAGCAGGCTGAGCCCCTTGGCCCACTGCTTGTTCTTCAGGGCGCTGGCGCCCATGAAGAAGAAGGACAGCTTGTCAGCTGCATCCCCCTTGGACCAGACCTCTTTATAGCTGGCTGCTGGAGGAACATGTCCTTTTCTTTTAAACATTTTTCATTACTCTCCTTCTCAAGCTTGATTAAATTACTTTTGAGAAATCTTCTTAGAGAACTTGGCAAGTTGGGCCTTGTATTGGCTGGCCTTGATCTTGCCGTCGTAAGTCCCGCTGATCAGAGGAGCTGCACCGTCCCAGAAGGTTGCCATTTGCGGCAGCTTTGGTTGCAGAACTGAGTTGCCTGGCTTGGCCATTTCGATAACGGCTTCTGCGACCGGGTCGCTCTTAACTTCGCTGGAGTTTACGGCAGTCTTCAAAACTGGGATTTGACCAGCCTTTTCGTGAGCGATCAGTTGTGACTTCTTGTTGGTGATGTAGGCTGCCAGTTGTGAAGCGGCCTTGGCGTTGGAAGTGTGGGAGTTCACAGCGAACCCTTCGATGCCCAGGAAGGCTTCCAATTGCTTCTTCTTGCCGCCGACAGTTACAGTTGGGTACTTGGCAACGGCAAAGTTCTTGCCCAAGATCTTCTTGATGTTGGCAGCGTTCCATGGACCATCCATGATGGCAGCGGCGTTGCCCTTCTTCAATTGGTTCAAAGCGTTGGAGGTCTGCATTACGCCCTTGTTGCTCTTTTGCTTGGCAATCCAGGTCAAAGCGTTGACACCGTTTTGGCTGTTGAAGGTTGACCCCTTCAGGCTTTCACCGTTTTCACCGTACAGGGTGGTACCGGCTGAGAAGAAGATTGGCCACATGGTGTAAGCGTTGGTAAAGTCAGTTGCCAAAACGCCCTTGGAAGTCAAAGTGTCCCAGTCCTTAACTTCACTTGCTGACAGCTTGGACTTGTTGTAGTAGATCGTGTCGGCTTGTTGAGCGTATGGGTAAGCGTAAACCTTGCCCTTCCAGGTAACACCCTTGTATGCCTGGGTGACGTAGTCCTTCTTGATCTTGGCGGTGTCGCTTGGTGACAGCGGGTTGATGTAACCAGCGTTTGCCATTTGACCTAATTGGTCGTTAGGAACTTCAAAGACGTCGGCTGCTTTGGAAGCGTCTTTACCAACGTCAGTCTTGGCGTTGGCTGAACCGTTAGGACTTTGGGTAACCTTGACGGTAATGTTCGGATACTTCTTGTGGAAGTCCTTAACGATGTCCTTGTAGTAGGATACTTGTTCAGTGTCCACCCACAAAGTCAAAGATGCCTTCTTGTTGGCAGTTGATGATGAACTGCTGCTCTTGGAGCATGCTGACAAACTCAAGGCAGCCAATACTGCCGCGCTGCTCAAAGCAGCCTTCTTAAAGAAACTCATTTTTTCCTCCTAAACAAACAATGTTTTATTTTTACATCACCTTGCAGCCGAAGCTGCAAGTTGGTTAGCTGAATCAATTTTTCTTAAGCGTCAGATGGATGATGGAATTAATCGGTAATCGTTACTTGCGTTTCCTTGTCAAAGAAGTGAGCGTTGTTCAGGTTGAAACCTGCCTTGACGCTGTCACCCGGCTGGTGGAAGTCACGGGCATTGACCACGCCGACGAATTCGGTCTTGTCAACGCTCATGTAGAGCTGACTCGTTGCCCCCAGCAGTTCGGAAACGACGACCTTGGCGGAAACGACTGCTTCCGGCCAGGTTTCCAGGAAGGCTTCTTCCATGTGGATGTCTTCCGGACGCAAGCCCATGACGATTGCCTTGCCGTTGTAGCCCTTGGAGTCAAGCACCTTGGCCCGGCCTTCCGGAACCTTGAGTCTGAGCCCTTGGCCGTCGTCAACGTAGCCGTCCTTGTAGGTCACGTTGAAGAAGTTCATCTGCGGTGACCCGATGAAGCCGGCAACGAACTGGTTGGCTGGCTTGTTGTAGACTTCCTTTGGCGTGCCGATCTGCTGAATCCGGCCGGCGTTCATGACGACGATCCGGTCAGCCAGAGTCATGGCTTCAGTCTGGTCGTGGGTAACGTAGATGGTGGTCGTCTTCAAGTTCTGGTGCAGCTTGGCGATTTCCGCCCGCATGGACACCCGCAGCTTGGCGTCAAGGTTTGACAGCGGTTCGTCCATCAGGAAGATCGGCGCGTCACGCACGATCGCTCTGCCCAAGGCAACCCGCTGTCTTTGACCACCGGACAAGTCGGCTGGGCGCCGTTCCAGCAGGTGGGCCAGGCCCAATACTTCAGCGGCGTTCTTGACCCGCTTGTCGATTTCGGCCTTGTCATAGTGGCGCAGCTTCAAGCTGAAGGCCATGTTGTCGTAAACCGTCATGTGCGGGTACAGGGCGTAGTTTTGGAAAACCATGGCAATGTGCCGGTCGCGGGGAGCGACGTCGTTCATGACCTTGCCGCCGATTTCCAAAGTCCCTTCCGTAATGTCTTCCAAGCCGGCAACCATCCGCAGGGTAGTTGACTTCCCGCAGCCAGATGGACCGACAAAGACGATGAATTCGTGATCGCCAATGTGCAGGTCGAAGTCTGACACTGAGTAGTCGTCAGCGTTTGGATACTTCTTGTAGATGTGATTTAAGTTGATTTTTACCATTTTTTCTTACCTAATTCCCTGCTTCAAAAACTTTCTCAATCTCGGTTAAATCCAAGGCACTCGTTGAACCGACGATGTAGTCGGCTCCTTGCAGCACGATCGGGTCGCCGATGCCGACCGCGAATTGTCCGGCAGCCTTGATGGCTTGAATGCCAGCCGGCGCGTCTTCAAACGAAATTACTTCGTCCTTTTCCAGGCCCAGCAGTTCTTGAGCCCGGATGTAGATTTCGGGGTCCGGCTTGCCGTGCTTGAGCGTGGCCGGGTCGACCCGGGCTTCAAACATGTCTTCCAGGCCCAGCTGCTTCAAAATCAGCGGCGCGTTCTTGGAAGCCGAGGCCAGGGCCAGCTTCAGCCCTTGAGCCTTGGCCTGCTTGAGCAGGTCATCCATCTTCGGCAGGATGTCGGCCTTGGTCATCCCCTTGACCGCGTTGACATAAGCCGCATTCTTCTTGGCGGCCAGGGCTTCTTTTTCTTCCTGGCTGTAGTCGTTTTCCTTGTGGCCGTACTCCAGGATGATTTCCAGGGAGTCCATTCTGGACAGGCCGCGCAGCTTGTCGCCGAATTCTTCCGGAAGTTCGATCCCGATGCCGCGGGCCAGGTCCTGCCAAGCCTTGAGGTGGTAGACGGCTGAGTCAGTGATGACTCCGTCCAGGTCAAAAATTAATCCTTTAAGCATTGGCTTTGTCCTTCTTTCAGTGTTACTTCCTGGTCCCAAACCTTGACGGTCAGGTCGTCCCCGCTCAAAAGCGTCAGCTTGACTTCCTTGTCCTTTTCAACCGCCAGGGCCAAAATCCGGCCGCGGTAGTTGATCTTGAAGCTGTAGCTGGACCACTTCTTCGGCAGGAACGGAGCAAAGCGGATGCCGTCTTCGTTGTAGCGCATGCCGGCAAAGCCCTGGACGATGGCCAGCCAGCTCCCGCTCATGGAAGTGATGTGCAGGCCGTCGACCGTGTCGTTGTTGTAGTTGTCCAGGTCCAGGCGGGCAGTCCGTTCGTAGAACTCGACCGCCTTGTCCTGCTTGCCCAGTTCAGCTGCCAGGATGGCGTGAATTGACGGACTCAAGGAACTTTCGTGAACCGTCATTGGTTCGTAGAAGTCGTAGTTTCTTTCCTTTTGTTCCTTGGTGAAGCGGTCGTTCAGGAAGTAGATCCCCTGCAAAACGTCCGCTTGCTTGATGAACGGCGAACGCAGGATCTTGTCCCAGGACCAGTGCTGGTTCAGCGGCAGCTGGTCAGCCGGAATGGTGTCCTTGCTTCTGAGGTCCTTGTCCAGGTAAGTGTCGTGTTGGACGAAGATGCCCAGTTCCTTGTCTTCCGGTTGGTACATCCGGTCAACGATGTCCTGCCACTTGGCCAGTTCCTCGTCAGTTACCTGCAGGCGCTTCTTGGCTTCTTCCGTTGCCAGCGGCCAGCGTTCGATCGTGTAGCTCAAAAGCCACTTGGCCATGGTGTTGGTGAACCAGTTGTTGTTGACGTTGTTTTCGTATTCGTTCGGGCCGGTTACCCCGTGGATCATGTACATGCCCTTGCGCTTGGAGAAGTGGACCCGGTCAGCCCAGAAGCGGGCAGTTGCTACCAAGACGTCCATCCCTTCGTCCTTGACGTAGGAGTCATCCCCCGTGTAGCGGGTGTATTGGTAGATGGCAAATGGAATGTCGGCGTTGCGGTGGATTTCTTCAAAAGTGATTTCCCACTCATTGTGGCATTCGATCCCGTTGAAGGTCACCATCGGGAACAGGGCACCCTTAAGGCCTTGCTGGCGGGCGTTGTGGAAGGCACCCGGCAGTTGTTCGTGCCGGTATTCCAAGAGAGACTTGGTAACTTCCTTTGGCGCTACTGCCAGGTACATCGGCACGATGAAGGCTTCAGTGTCCCAGTAAGTGGCACCGCCGTACTTTTCGCCGGTGAAGCCCTTCGGCCCGATGTTGAGGCGCGGGTCTTGACCGTAGTAGGTCATGAAGAGCTGCAGGATGTTGAAGCGGATCCCCTGCTGGGCAGCCGGATCGCCTTCAATCGTCACGTCGCAGCTGGCCCAGCGCTTTTCCCAAACTGCTTCATGGTCAGCCAGGTTTTCTTCAAAAGTCTTGCTGGTCAGCTTGGCCATCAGTTCGTCAGCCTTGGCGGCCTGCTCGCTGTCAGCCACGTCCCGGCTGGTGATGACGATGACGTCCTTTTCCAGTTCCCAGCTTTGGCCGGCGGCCAGAGTCTTGGAGAAGTGCTCGCTGACTTCGCCGCTGGCGGTCGTCACGTCGCCGGAAATAACTTCGCCGTTTTCCCGGGTAACTTCTTTTAAGAGAACCGTGAACTGCGGGGTGCCGAAGGTGTTCGGCTTGGTCCGCAGCTGGATGCTGCGGCCGCTTGCGTCTTCATTCAAGGCATCCCAGAAGCTTTCCTCGTAGTTGCTGTCTTCGTTGACCACGTTGCCGTTTAGGCGGCTGGCGATCCGCAGGTCGGCTTCCCCGTCCAA
>NZ_BOCG01000534.1 GCF_016587775.1 Lactobacillus nasalidis
TACGAGACCGTGATCGACGGCGGGGGCAGCGACCTTTCCCAAGGGCAGCTGCAGCTGCTCTCCATCGCCCGGGCCATGATCGCCGACAAGCCGGTCATGATCCTGGACGAAGCCACCAGTTCCATCGACACCCGGACCGAGCGCCTGGTGCAAGACGGGATGGACAACCTGCTGGCCGGCCGGACCAGTTTCGTGATCGCCCACCGGCTGTCAACCATCGTCAACTCCGACATGATCCTGGTTCTGGACCACGGCCGGGTTCTGGAAGCCGGCAGCCACGAGCAGCTGCTGGCCAAGCAGGGCTACTACTACGAGCTTTACACTGGCAAAAAGGAGATCCAGTAAGCCGAATCTTTATTTTTTGCTAAAATCAAAGTCAGAGCGTACTTTAAAGTACGCTCTTTTTGGTATATTGGTTAAAATAAAGGTTACAATATAGGATAGAGAAGTTTGAAATAATAGAAGAGGTTTTTGCAGATGAAAATTCTCGTTGTCGATGATGACCACGAAATCGTGGAACTCTTAAGCATTTATTTGAAGAACGAAGGCTATGAACCGATTGCTGCCTACAACGGCAAGGAAGCCCTGACCAAGCTCTCAACCACGCCGGACATTGCATTGATGATCCTTGACGTGATGATGCCGAACATGTCGGGGATCGATGTGGTCAAGGAAGTCCGCAAGGATTCCGACATTCCGATCATCATCGTCAGCGCCAAGACCGGCGACATGGACAAGATCCAGGGCCTGATCACGGGGGCCGACGACTACGTTTCCAAGCCTTTCAACCCGCTGGAAGTGATGGCCCGGGTGCGGTCGCTTTTGCGCCGGAGCCAGAAGCAGGTCAAGGAAGAAGAGCCGGACGTCCTGGAAGTCGGGCCTTTGATCATCAACAAGGACTCGCATGAGGTCAAGACCGTTGAAGGCAAGGAAATTCAGCTGACCGCCCTGGAATTCGGGATTCTCTATCTTTTGGCCAGCCACCCGAACCGGGTCTTTTCAGCCGATGAGATCTTCGAACGGGTCTGGCAGCAAGAGTCCATCGTCAGCGCCAAGACGGTCATGGTTCACGTGTCCCACCTCCGGGACAAGATCCAGAAGGCTACCGACGGCGAGGAAGTCATTAAGACGGTTTGGGGTGTAGGTTACAAGGTTGAAGCCTAAGCAAGAAAAAAACGCCGTTCAGGGCAAGCGCCCCCGGGTCAAGCTGACCGCGGCAGAGAAGAGCGAACTGTTTGCTGAGGGCGTGGTGACGGTGATCATCATGCTGCTCTTGAACATGTCCATGATCATTCTTTATCACCTGGCCATCCTGCAGGACAAGAGCCTGGTCAACGGGATCTACTTTTTAAAGCAGACCATGACGATCGGGCCGGGCTACCACATCTGGTCATGGGAGCGCCTTGGCGTCATCTTCATGGGCATTGCCGACATCATCGTCTTGTACTGGCGCTTGATCCGCCGCTACCACCAGATGCAGCTGCGGCACATCATTTCCGAGCTGCACTATATTGCCAACGGCCACTTTGACCACCGGATCTCCTTCAGCGTCAACACCGACATGCAGAAGGTGATCGATTCCATCAATTCCCTGGTCGACTCGACCGTGGGCGCCATCAATGAAGAAAAGGCAATCGAGCAGTCCAAAGACGAGCTGATCACCAACGTCTCCCACGACATCCGGACGCCTTTGACCAGCATCATCGGCTACCTGGGCCTGCTCAAGAACGGGACCGTGACCAGCCAGGAGGACATGCTCAAATACATCAACATCGCCTACGACAAGGCCGAGCAGATGAAGTCCCTGGCCAACGATCTCTTTGAGTACACGACCTTGAAGTCGACCAAGACCAAGCTGAACGTGACGCCGATCAATATCAAGGGCATGATGGAGCAGGTTGCCGCCGGCTTCGAATTGGAAGCTGAAAAGAAGGGCATTGCCTTCAGCGTCAAGGCCCGGCCCGACGACCTGATCGTCAATGCCGACGTCGAAAAGCTGGTCCGGGTTTACAACAACCTGATTTCCAATGCCTTGAAGTACGCGGCCGGGGCCAACCGGATCAACCTGGTCGCCAACTTGATCAACCACGAGCAAGTCGAGCTGCGGGTCGAAAACAACGGCGAGCCGATCCCCAAGGACAAGCTGAAGAAGATTTTTGACCGCTTCTACCGGGTGGAAAGCTCCCGCAACACCAAGACCGGGGGCACGGGCCTGGGCCTGTCCATCGTCCAGGGAGTAGTCGAGCTGCACGGGGGAACGATCCGCTGCGAGTCCAACAAACAGTGGACCAGCTTCATCATTCTCTTGCCGCGAGACCCCCAGGCCAGCAACTTCGCTGTTAGACCTGTGGTATAATGTCAACTGAATTCTAATTGACAGTGAGGAGTAAAAATGAGCATCTCATTAAACACCTGTATTTTAATCTTAAAAGAACACCACCTGCTCAAGTCCAGCGCCGTGCAAGACACGGTGCAGAGCCGGATGGAGGCTGTGTCTTATGATTCGCGCGACGTTCAAAACAACAGCCTCTTCTTCTGCAAGGGTGCGGGCTTCCGGCCAACTTACCTGACCATGGCCAAGGAAAATGGGGCAATTGCTTACGTTGCTGAGCAGCCGTATCCGGAAGGCACCGGGATGCACGCCTTGATCGTCCGCAACGTTGCCAAGGCAATGGCTCTTTTGTCCGCAGCTTTCTACCGCTTCCCGCAAGACGACCTCTTCTTGGTCGGCTTTACCGGGACCAAGGGCAAGACCACTTCCGCCTACTTCTTAAAGGGGATGCTGGATCAACTGAACGGCGGCCGGACGGCATTGCTGTCATCCGTCAACAACATCGTCGGCACGGCTCCGGAGGACACCTTCAAGTCCAGCCTGACCACGCCGGAATCCCTGGACTTGTTCAGAGACATGCGCCGGGCGGTCGACAACGGCATGACCCACATGGTCATGGAAGTTTCTTCCCAAGCCTACAAGAAGAACCGGGTCTTCGGCCTGACCTATGACCTGGGCTTCTTCTTGAACATCAGCCCGGACCACATTGGGGTCAACGAGCACCCGAACTTTGAGGACTACCTGCACTGCAAGCTGCAGCTGCTGGTCAACTCCCGCAAGTGCATCATCAACGCGGAAACCGACCGCTTCGCCGACGTCTACGCGGCCGCTACGACCACGACCAACCCGGACAGCATCTACCTTTTTGCCCGGGACGGCTTTGAAAACCCGGATCTCAAGAAGCCGATCGACTTCCGCTACAAGTCAGTGGAAACTGACCTGGCAGAAACCAAGTTCACGCTGACCACGGCCTCCAGCAAGGCCCGCAAGCTGCCGATTTCCGGGGAATACACCCTGCAGATGATCGGCGACTTCAACGAAACCAATGCCACCGGCGCCATCATCGGGGCTGGCCTGGCAGGGATGGACTACGAGTCCTGCGCCAAGGGGATCCGGCACGTGACGATTCCGGGCCGGATGGAAACCGTGACGACGCAAAAACACGGCCTGATCGTGGTGGACTATGCCCACAACAAGGCTTCCATGCTGGCTTTGATGCGCTTCATGCGCCGCGAGTTCACCAACCCGCGGGTCATCGTCGTCGTCGGCGCGCCTGGCGACAAGGGGATTTC
The DNA here is from genome assembly GCF_016587775.1 of Lactobacillus nasalidis. Classification (GTDB taxonomy): domain Bacteria; phylum Bacillota; class Bacilli; order Lactobacillales; family Lactobacillaceae; genus Lactobacillus; species Lactobacillus nasalidis. Next base: position 3,625 of record NZ_BOCG01000534.1, read on the forward strand.
CCGCCGGCCGGGCTTCAGCGAAAGCCTGACGGCCGAAGCGGACAAGGCCTACCTCACCACTGACGACCCTGGCTTTGAA
>NZ_BOCG01000535.1 GCF_016587775.1 Lactobacillus nasalidis
TTGGTCCAGAAGAAAGGCACGGCAGCCAGAACGCCGTCAGCCCCGGTGATACCGTCGGTCTTGATGGTGATTTTTTCACCCTTGTGGCTGAAGTGGCCGTTTTGGACCCCGCCGCCGTAGTAGTATTCGTTTTGCCCTTGCTTCAAGATCTCGATGCTGTGCTTGCCGCTCAGTTCGAGGGCGGAAGCCTGGACCATCCGCGGCCGGTGGACGGATTCGTCAAAGATGCTGAAGGTAGCGGTTTTCTGCTGGAAAATCAACTTGCAGCTGCCAGCAGTGATGATGAACATGTCGCTGGTCGCGTGGGCCGTGGCCCGGGCGAAACATTGCGGGTCGGGCTCAATGCCTTTGACCAGCATGTCTTCTGTTTCGGCAAATTCTTGACTTGGATCCAGCCAGTAGCGGAAGATGCCGTTTGCGATCAAGTAGACGCGGGCAATCTCGCCGGTCGCGTAATGAAGCTCATAGTAATTTTCACGCTTATTGACGCCAACCAGTCTTCCTAATTGATGTCTTGAATTTTGCAGGTCTGCAGTCATAATCTTTTTCCTTTATGTCATGAAATATCTAATCTAATTATAGCCAAAAAGCTGGTAAATTGGAAAAAATAGCCTATACCAGTTTGGGCGGATGAGTTGTAATTGACAGGGTTTAGAAATATACGGTATGTTGCTCAGTGTAAACGATGATTTGTTGAACACAGCTAATTTATATATAACCAAAATGGACGTTTGGCGTTGTCACAAAAAAAATAATGATATAATCAAATTAAACAACAGATTAATATTTATAAAAAAGAAGAAAAATATAATGAAAAAAGCGAAAGCGTTGACTGCAGGGTTAATTGCCATGTCACTGTTATCAGTAACTTGGTTAGTTGGTGCTGCAACATGGACCGCTGGAACGACTGGAGTAAATTAGTGAATAATGTTGGTGAAACACGATCAGCGGAAACTGACTTGCATAAAAATAAAACAACTAGAGCAAGCAATAACACTGGCGTGAAAAATAAGCATTATCGTGCGGCAGTGAGATCTTCTAATTTCGAACCCAACTATAGCAATGTAAGACTGCACTTTAGTGCGGATAAAAAGTAGGTGAAAAGGATGAACTTAGTAAAGAATCGCTATGTTTTTGGTGGGTTGGCCTTATTGACACTGGTTGATGCACAGAACCAGCTTGGCGCTATTGAGGCAAATAAGATGCTTAAGCCTAGTGCGAATTTGGCTTGGCAACTGTTTTATAACGCGCAGCTCGCGGGTGGATATGAGTCGATAATTCACTTTGTATTATTTTTAGCCTTATTCCCAGCAATCGTCAGCTGGATGCTGATCTATCAAAAGAACAGCAACCTGGACAGCAGCGCTTTGACTCGTGTAAATAGGCGAAACTATTGGGCCAAACAGGGTCTGCAGCTTTTTGTGCTAGCTGCCGTGTACCGCTTATTGCTGACTGCTATGGAGCTTTTGATTGTATCCGTCAAGTTCGGCTATCTGGACTTTTCTCTTACTTTTAAGCAATCAGAAACTGCTTTTACGCTTTTTAACCAAAATGCCAGCTTACAACTTTTGATCTATACTGTTATTTCAGCACTGGGCTGGGGAATTTGGGCTTTATTGACTTACAGCGCTTGCCTCTTTGTTAAACGGACGATTTTGGTGATTCCTGTAGCCTTGCTGGTCAGTTTTGCTGGTTCAGTTCTTCCAATAGTCATTGCTCAAACGAATATTCCAGTTCTCTATGATTTTGCATACGCGCTGCTTTTTGGCAATATACAGGCACCAGGTGTCATGACGGTTAATGGAAAGCTGATGGGAGTTACAATTGTATATCCGCTTGTCAGCCTGATTTTTTATGCTGGCCTTTCCGTTTTATTTGCGCGTCTTTATATGCGTAAAGCAGAGCAAGGACTGCTGGATTGATGAAGCTGATTTTTTGGAATCCGAAAGCCAAGACTGTCTGGGGGATGATGCTCTTTTTAGCACTTATTGCTCCTGTCATCTCACCGATAAAAAATATGTTTGGGATCGGTTTGGCGGGCTTTTACACTTACTTAATCCAGCTGCCGGCTTGCTTAATCATTTTGAGCTATGACTTGGCTCTTAGAAAGAGCAGGGAGCTAGTTGAATTACGTCAGTCGCTTGCCAAGGTTTATGTGAAAATTCTGCAGTTCAATTTGCTGGTTGCTAGTCTCTTTTACATAAGCCAGCTTGTGACTTGTTATTTGTTTGGAGCCCGCATTGCGGGAGCAGCTGAGTTCCGGCTGACGATCATCATTCTGCTGGCTAAGTTTTTGATTTTGCTACTGACAACGTCCCTATACGCCTATAGTTTTATGCTGGCAAAAGGCTGGCCGCTATTAGCAGCAGCCACATTATTGCCACTTTTATATCACTACTTAATTGAGCTTGGGCCTCTTTATGGCGCGCTTAGAGCTATTGGCAGCTTGTAGGGCAATTACAGCTGATAATTTTTGGAGGAAAGAAATGTTAGAAGTTGACCACTTGCAGATGTCCTTTCAAGGGCAGGAAGTAATTAAGGACGCGACCTTTACCCTTGAGCCAGGCGACTTGGTCCACATCACCGGGCCAAATGGCTGCGGAAAATCTACCTTATTTAAAGCAATTACCGGCATCTACCAGGCAACTGGCGGGAAGTGCACTTTGGGCGAAAAAGACGAAATCGGTGCCTTGATTGAAAACCCCGGCTTTTTGGAATTCGCTGACTTGAAGAGCAACTTGAGTTTTCTAGCCAAGCTCAAGCATGAATTTGACTATAACTACACGCAGACTTTTTGCCAAAGACTGGGCTTGGACTTAGCCAGCAAGCAGCGCATGAGCAAGTATTCAATTGGGATGCGGCAGAAGGCCGGGATCATCCAGGCTGTCATGGAAAAACAGAACGTGATTCTGCTGGATGAACCGTCAAGAGGCTTGGACGCGGATTCCCTTTTGGCTTTCGCGGACTTGGTCAATGACCTGGCTAAAGAAGGACGGAGCGTGGTAATCGCGTCCCACGATCAAGTTCCAGGTATCAACTACAACAAGCATTATGTCTTAGAGCAAGGCGTGCTGACTCAAAATGAAAATTAACAAACGGTTTCTGCAATTAAGCGCAATCGTCAGTCTGCTGGAAGTCTGGCTTTTAGAAGTCCAGGGACCGCAGAAAGCAGCAGCGGCAGGGCAGATCAGCTATGGGATTTACCTGCTCACCCCGGTCACTATCTTGTTTGGCCTTGGCCTTTTGGCCATGCAGCTGTGGATCTTTGTTTCCTGCCAGCAAGACATGCAGGAAGTGTGGGTCTTCATGAAGGTGCGGCGATTGTCAGCGAAGGAAGAAAACCGCGCCATCTGGCAATTGCTTAGTCCAGGCCTGGCAACATCTTATTGGCCCAACCTGCTTATTTTATTCTTGGCCTTTAGCTGGCAGCTTTTGCTCGGACTGCTAGTGTATGTTGTGTTAACTGGCTTAGCCGCTTGGGCGGGGATGAAGTTGAAGAAGAGCTGGTTGATCATCCTGCTGCTAGTCTTGATTCGGCTGGGCTTTTGCCTGTGCTTATCTTTGGGTTAGATGAAGACAGATTTAGGGGTAGAATTGTTGGAAAATAAACTTGATGATATTCTGGCTAAAGATGATGAAGAGAATGAAGGGAAATGGTATTACCTTGATTTCTTTCCTATAACCTTTCAAGCTGGAAATGATAAATTTGATGAGTTTGAGTCATTTATCCAAGAAAAGTACTATAAATCTTTTTCTAAAAAGCTTTCTTTCATTATTTTGGGCCTGGTCAGCTATTATGACGCGGAAATCTATTTGTATGATGTAGATTACGGTGATGACTGGCTGAACTCCTTGCGTCATCAAGATCTTCTAAGCCGATTAGAATACCCGGACTTGAGCAAGCTCATCAAGCGTTTTTGCGTGAACGAAACACTTGGTTTAAAAATTGCCTTGCAGGATCATGACAATTTGGCATTGATGCTCTTTGAAGGCGGCTTGCGGCTAAGTTTTTACAATTTGACGGATGAGCAGAAGAAAGTTGCTGAAGACCTGGTCCGGTCGCAGGGCTTTTTCTTCAAAAAATCTAATAGCTGATCTTTAACTGCCTGAAACGGGCAGTTTTATTTTTGCTCATTTTTTAGCAAAGCATTGACTAAAATGCTTACAGAGTTAAGAATAATAGAAGGAAAAGATTGTTTTACTAAGGAGAAAAAATGCGCTATTACATTCATGCTGATCAGTTTTACCTGCCAAATGGCCGGGAAAAAGGCGGCTATTTAGAGATTGTTGATGGTAAATTCGGGGCCTACCTGCCAGAAGGCAGCCAAGTGCCGGACGCGGTGGACTACACTGGCTTCAGTGTGGCTCCGGGCTATGTTGACACCCACATCCACGGCTCTGTTAAAGAAGACGTGATGAAGAGCGACTGGGAGGGGATCAACCGCCTGTCTGAAGCCCTGCTGAGCGCCGGGGTAACCAGCTGGCTGCCAACGACGGTGACCGCGTCCAGTGAGCAATTGGCTGAAGTCTGCCGGATGCTGGCTGCTCACCAGGGAGAAGAAAGCGGAGCTAAGATTCAAGGGATTCACTTTGAAGGCCCATTTTTCACGGAAGAACACGCGGGGGCGGAAAATCCAAAATACATGATGGACCCAAGCCCGGCAGAACTGGACAAGTGGCTGGAAGCGTCAAAGGGGATGCTGAAGAAGATCTCTCTTGCGCCAGAACGTCCAGGAACGCCAGCTTTTGTAAGCTATGCTGTCAGCCGGGGAGTCAAGGTGGCCCTGGGTCACTCTAGTGCCAGCTATGACCAGACTAAGGCAGCCGCGCAGGCTGGGGCAACGATTTTTACCCACACCTTTAACGGGATGCCGGACTTCTCCCACAACCGGCCAAACATCGCCAACGCGGCCATGGCTCTGGAGAACATGGACAACGAACTGATTGCAGATGGTCACCACGTCACGCCTAGCGCCATCAAGGCCTTGCTGGCGGCTAAAGGCAAGGA
>NZ_BOCG01000536.1 GCF_016587775.1 Lactobacillus nasalidis
TCTTCGGGGAGCCGTAAGTAGGCTTTGATCCGGAGGTCTCCGAATGGGGGAACCCAGCATGTGCAGACATGTTATTCATGAGTGAATACATAGCTTATGAAAGGAACACGCAGTGAACTGAAACATCTAAGTAGCTGCAGGAAGAGAAAGAAATTCGATTTCCCAAGTAGCGGCGAGCGACCAGGAAAGAGCCCAAACCGGCAGATTTATCTGCCGGGGTTGTAGGACTGAGTCATGGCACTTCAGAGGATAGCAGAAGCATTTGGGAAAATGCGCCAAAGAGGGTGAGAGCCCCGTAAGCGAAATCCAAAGAAG
>NZ_BOCG01000537.1 GCF_016587775.1 Lactobacillus nasalidis
AAGATCACTCTTTACGGAAACAAGAAACATGGTACTAAACACAATGAGTACGTCTGCTATAACGAAAAATGCCCGAACTATGGCATAGTCGTAGATCGGGACAAGAATGCGATGCTTAGCCTTCTAGCGCTGGTTGAGCATCCAGAATTAAATCATGCGCTATAAATTTTAAAGAAAGGAGAGTTAATGGCTAAGGCCTTGGCCTTAGTCAT
>NZ_BOCG01000538.1 GCF_016587775.1 Lactobacillus nasalidis
ATTTCTGGCAAAAGCCGCCGTGTCAAAGGGGTCCAGAACTTCCGGCAGCTTGCGGTAGCAGAAATCCGCCCCGTACAAGTCCCCCGTCGTCAGCCAGGACCGCCAGCTCTTGAACTGCGGCCGGGAGCCGTAGCGCAAGTTGTAGCGCAGAACCCGCCCGGGCTGCAGGGACTTGTAGTTGCAGCCGAAAGCCACGCCGGCAGAAACGCCAACGGCGCCGTCAAAGCTGATCCCGTACTTCATGAGCACGTCCGTCACCCCGGCCGTGTACAGGCCGCGCATGGCGCCGCCTTCCATCACCAAACCCTTTTTCATAGTTTTCAACTCCTGCCTACTTGTCCCAGTGCTCCTTGATAAACTGGGCCCGGCCGCCGGCTTCTTCAGCCTCATAGCGGTCCGGATGCTTTAAGTAAAACTGCTGGTGGTAATCTTCAGCCACATAAAATGGCGCGGCTGGTTCGATCTTGGTGACGATCGGATCGTCAAAGCGCCCGCTGGCCGCCAGCTCCTGCTTTGACTTCTCGGCTGCCGCCTTTTGCTCAGGCGAGTTGTAAAAGATTACCGGCCGGTAGTTGTCGCCCCGGTCCTGGAACTGCCCGCTGGCATCCGTAGGGTCAGTCACCTGCCAGTAATAGCCAAGCAGGTCTTCATAAGACATCACGGCCGGATCAAAAACGATCTTGACGGCCTCGGTGTGCCCGGTCGTATGGCTCTTGACCTGCTCATAGGTCGGATTGGGCACGTGGCCGCCCGTATAGCCCGCCGTGACGCTTTCAATCCCCGGCAGCGTGTCAAAGGGCGCCACCATGCACCAGAAGCAGCCGCCGGCAAAAATAGCGCTGTCCAATTTCTTTTCCATTTGTTTCACCTCGTCAAAACTAAGTTTCTTCTCATTATAGCTTAAACTTTTCCCGGGCAAAAATTTCTGCTCAAAATTATTCAGCCGCAACCGTTATCATGGCAAAAGCCCTGTTTTTCCGCTTATAACTAATGTAAAATAGGTTTTGCTTTAAAAAAGTTTAAAAAATACGCATAGAAATGGAGATGGAAATGGTTTCGCTCAACAAATCCCCGGGCCAGCCTTCTTGTTAGGGTAATTTTTAATTAACAGGAAGGATTTTTATGGACGAATTAGATAAGCAGGGAAAGTATATTTCCTGGCAAACTTTAGCCATGATGGCTTTCGTGACGGTCATTGGACTGGAAGACATCATGTACAACTTTCAAAACCAAGGGATGGCGGTTATCAGCTCCTGGATTTTGATGATGGTTCTTTACGTGGTTCCTTACGCTTTGATCGTAGGGCACCTGGGATCGGTCTTCAACCATGAGGGCGGCGGCCTGTCGTCCTGGGTGCGGGCAACCGACGGCGAGTTTTTAGGCTACTTCACCGCCTGGACCTACTGGGCTGCCTCCATTCCCTACGTGGTCGACACCGCCAACTGCCTTTTGGTCGACGTTGGCTGGGGGCTGACAGGGACTGACGAATTTGAGGACCCGAAGTTCCTGTCAACCGCCATGTTCACGGCGATTACCTTTATCATTTTCATTCTCTTGACCCTGCTGGAGCACAAGTTCTCCAAGTCAATGGAAATTTTGTCCAACATCGGGGGCTGGGCCATGTTCATCATGACCATCCTCTTCGTGCTCCTGGCCTTTGCCGGCCTGGCCAAGTCCGGCGGCAAGACCGCGACGCCTTTCACCTGGAAGACGATCATCCCCAAATTTGACCTGAAATACTTCTCAACCGTGGGGATGCTGATCTATGCCGTCAACGGCTCTGAACTGGTCGCCCCTTATGTGACCAGAATGAAGGATCCTAAGCGGGAATTCCCTAAAGCCATGATTGCCCTGGCCGTCATGACCTGCTTTTTGACCATCTTCGGTTCAATCGCCCTGGGGATCTACATCGATGCTAACCACATGCCCAACGACCTTAAGATGAACGGTGAATACTACGTCTTCGGGGCCATGGGCAAGCAGTTCGGGGTCGGGCAGCTGTTCGTCTACATCTATGCCTGGTCCTCCTTCTTCTACAATGTGGCGCTCTTGTCCGTCCTGCTGGATGCCATGACCAGAATGCTGATCTCTGACACCGGTGACAAGTACATGCCGAAATTCCTCAAGAAGACCAACAAGGACGGCCTGCCGATCAACGGCTACATCCTGACCGTTTTCCTGAGCGGCTTTATCATGGTCTTAGGGATTTTCCTGCCGGACATGAACGACATCTTCAACTGGCTGCTGAACCTGAACGGTATCATCTCCCCGGCGGTTACCTGCTGGATCTTCTACTCCTTCATGAAGGTCCGGGGCAAAAATTCTGCCAAGTACCCGTCGGTTTACCGCTACATCAAAAACGACACCCTGGCCTGGTGGGTCGGCCTGGCCCTCTTGGCCGTAACTGCCATAGCGACGGTTCTGGGCTTCATGCCCCAAGACGTCAAGCAGGGCAGCTGGGTCTGGTGGTACGAACTGTCCATCAACATCGTGGCCTGCCTGGTCTTGATCGGCCTGGGCGGCATCTTCCCGGGCATCCGCCGGCGGGAGGAAGAATACGGCCTGGCCTTTGACAAGACCCAGTGGAGCTGGATGATCGCCCTGGTTTTGGGCTCGATCGTCTTCAACGTCTGGCTGGGCGGCACCAGCATCAAGCTGCGCGCGCTGTACATCGTGCTTGAATCAGCCCTGGCCCTCCTGGCCGTCTGGCTGATCGGCCGCCGGCTGCCAAAGGGCGCCAAAGTCAGCCGCTAATTTCAGACAAAAAAAGACCTGCACCTTGCGTGCA
>NZ_BOCG01000539.1 GCF_016587775.1 Lactobacillus nasalidis
GAGCCGGCAGCAGCCGCTTATGTCTACCTCCTTGCCAGCGAACTGGTCTGCCAGATCGGCGTCAAGGACAAAGAAGACGGCCTGCGCCAGCTCAAGCTGCTGTTTGCCAACTGCCTGGACCGGCAGGACCTGCTGACTGACTGGCAGCGCAAGCACCTGCTGCAAAACTACCTGGTTTATTACGATTTTCCTTTGGAAACCGTGCAGGAAGCTTTTAAAGAGGAGCTGCAGCGGGGCAGAGTCTATCAGACGCTGCTGGCCGGACAAGCAGAAGGAGCGGACCTGTACCAGGCGATTTGCCATCTGTCGGCTTACCAGCCCAAGAACAATCCTATGCTCAAGAAGGAGCCAGAGAAGTTTTACGGCCTGTTGAGCCAGGTCTGGCAGGAAGTGCGCCGCAATCCCTATCAGCTGCTGAAACTGCTGGTAGGCGAAAAAACTGTTTTTCCAGTGGAAATGTTTGCGGATGCCGTCTTCTACAGTCCCCACCCCGTGACCGAAGCCAGTGTTGAAATCGGCGCGGGTCTCAGCTACCGCTGCCGGGGCGGGCACTGGATCAGTGAGCTTTACTGGCCTTCCAGCCGGCAAAAGAAGCTTCTGGCCGACTTCATGCATGAGTTTGACCGCTTGAGCCGCCTGGCCTTCAAAAAAGGCCGCTCCTTGAAGGAAAAGCCGCTGCCGCCGGCTTTTAAGCAGGCAATCAGCCAGGGAATCGCGGACTACCAACAGCAGCTCCTGGAAGCGCAGCGGCCAAAGATCAAGATCAACCTGGCCAGCCTGGACCAGATCCGGGCAGACGCGGCAGAAACCAAGGAAAGCCTGTTGACTGAAGAGGAAAGAGAGCTGGAAGCGCAAGAAGCCGCCGAACAGGCAGCTGCGCAGGCTGCCGCAGAAAGCACCGCTGCTTTCTCGGCCGACTTGAATCTGAATGAAACTGAGAGAAAGCTGCTGGAAGCCTTGTTTGCCGGCCAGCCTTACAAAGATTTTTTGCGCCAGCAGCATCAGCTTTTGAGCGTGGTCGTGGACCAGATCAATGAGAAGCTGTTTGACGAAATTGGTGATGCCGTGATCGACTGTGACGGTGAAAGCGCGGAAATCGTGCCTGATTACCGGGCCGATCTGGCAGATTTATTAGGAATTGAGGAATAATATTGGAGCAAAAGAAACGGATCCCCAAGCGGATTGCCCAAACGGTTATCAGTTCACTCAAAGGCGGCGTCGTGCCCCGTATCGGCCTGCCTTATATTACAGTGGGCAGAAAGGCGGAAATCGCGGCCTTGCTGCATGATGTTGACTTAGTCAAGGACGGCGGGGCCTCCTTCCGCTTTGTGGTCGGCCGCTACGGGTCGGGCAAAAGCTTCTTGCTGCAGACAATCCGCAATTATGTGATGGACCGCAACTTTATCGTGCTTGACGCCGATCTGTCGCCTGAGCGCCGCCTGCAGGGGAGCAAGGGCCAGGGCCTGGCAACCTACCGGGAACTGATTCAGAACCTGGCCACCAAGACCCGGCCTGAGGGCGGGGCCTTGACCCTGGTTCTGGACCGCTGGATCAACAACGTGCAGACCGCCGTTGCCGAGGAAGTTCCCTATGATGATCCGCGCTTTCAGACCGCGGTTGACCAGAAGATCATCAGCCAGATCACCGGCTTAAATGAGCTGGTCCACGGCTACGACTTTGCCCAGCTCCTTGAGCGCTACTACCACGCCTACCTGGCCGGTGACGAGGACGTTAAGGGCAAGGTGGTCAAGTGGTTCAGGGGCGAATACCGGCTCAAGAGCGAAGCCAAGCAGGATCTGGGAATCAACATGATCATCTCCGATGAAGACTGGTACGAATACCTGAAGCTTTTTGCCGTCTTCTTCCGCCAGGCAGGCTACAGTGGCATGTTCGTCATGATCGACGAGCTGGTCAACTTGTACAAGATCCCCAACGCTATCTCCAGACAGTACAACTATGAGAAGCTTTTGAGCATGTACAACGATGCCATGCAGGGCAAGGCCAAGTACCTGGGCATCATTATGGGGGCAACGCCGCAGGCTGTTGAAGACCGCCGGCGGGGTGTCTATTCCTATGAGGCCCTGCGCTCGCGGCTGGCTGAAGGCAAGTTTGCCAAAGAAGGCCAGCGCGACATGTATGCGCCCGTAATCCGGCTTGAACCGCTGACGGCAGAGGAAATGCTGGTCTTGACTGAGAAGCTGGCCGACATGCATGCCAGTCTTTACGGTTATGAGCGGACGATCAGCGAAAATGATCTGGCCGACTTCATCAAGATCGAATATGCCAGAGTCGGCAGCGGCAGCATGATTACTCCCAGAGAAGTGATCAGGGACTTTATCGAGCTGCTGGACATTGTCTGGCAGAATCCGGACCGCAGCGTTCAAGACCTGCTGGCCAGCGACGATTTTACCTATGCTGCGGCGGGAGACGCGGAAGATACGGACGGCGACTTTGCCGAGTTTACGATTTAGCAAAAGAGATTGAGATTTAATGGACACTTTTTCTCGTTATGCTCCCTTCATCCAGGACTACATCTATGCCCGTGGATGGGAGACTTTGCGGCCCTTGCAGACTGCAGCGGCCGACGTTATATTCAACAGCAGCGACAACCTGCTTTTATCTGCTTCGACTGCTTCCGGGAAAACGGAAGCAGCCTTTTTTCCAATCTTGACGGACCTGGC
>NZ_BOCG01000540.1 GCF_016587775.1 Lactobacillus nasalidis
TATGTTCCTGCCAAAGGAGACGAGCCGCCGGCGGCTTCTGCAACCAGCTCGGCTTCTTCGCAGGCAACTTCGTCTTCAGCATTTTCCGCTTCGTCTTCAGCCTCGTCAGCTTCTTCTGCTTCCGGCGAGCTGATCAACATCAATACGGCTTCGGCCAGTGACTTGCAGAAGCTTAACGGAATCGGCGAGAAGAAGGCCGAGCAGATCATTGCCTACCGGCAGGAAAAAGGGGGCTTTAAGAGCATTGACGAGCTGAAAGAGGTGTCGGGAATTGGCGACAAGACCTTCGCGGCGATCAAGGATCAGCTTACAATCTAGCCTCGCGGCCGGCTTTTACTTTCTGCTGGCCCTGGCGGCCGTCAGCGTGTGCGGCCTGTATTATCTGAAAGGCTGGGGCCGGCTTGTGCCTTTGTGCGGCCTGCTCTACCTGCTTTGGCTGATCAGGCTCAAGCACGGCGGGCTGCTGAAGGCGGCAGTTGCTTTTCTGCTCCTGCTGGCCCTGCTTTTAGCCCGCGACCAGCAAGCTCCGGGCCTGAATTTGTCCAGCATCCGCCTGTATCCAGACCAGGTCAAGCTGAATGACGGCTGGCTGAGCGGCCGCGGTCATGCGGGCCGGACCCTCTTGCAGGTCAGCGGACCGGCCAGCCGGGAAGCCGCCACCCGGCTGCAGGCGGGGGAGACCATCGACCTGACGGCCGTCAGCGGCGACTTC
>NZ_BOCG01000541.1 GCF_016587775.1 Lactobacillus nasalidis
AGTTCCGACCTGCACGAAAGGTGTAATGATTTGGGCACTGTCTCAACGAGAGACTCGGTGAAATTATAATACCCGTGAAGATGCGGGTTACCCGCGACAGGACGGAAAGACCCCATGGAGCTTTACTGCAGTTTAATATTGGGTATCTGTCAAGCATGTACAGGATAGGTAGGAGCCAGAGAAGATAGGACGCCAGTCTTATCGGAGGCGCTGTTGGGATACTACCCTTGCTTGACGGATGCTCTAACTCAGGCGTGTAAACCAGGCCGAGGACAGTGTTTGACGGGCAGTTTGACTGGGGCGGGCGCCTCCTAAAGTGTAACGGAGGCGCCCAAAGG
>NZ_BOCG01000542.1 GCF_016587775.1 Lactobacillus nasalidis
GGCAGATTTATCTGCCGGGGTTGTAGGACTGAGTCATGGCACTTCAGAGGATAGCAGAAGCATTTGGGAAAATGCGCCAAAGAGGGTGAGAGCCCCGTAAGCGAAATCCAAAGAAGGCCTATCAGTATCCTGAGTAGGGCGGGACACGTGAAATCCCGTCTGAATCCGCGAGGACCATCTCGCAAGGCAAAATACTAACCAGTGACCGATAGTGAACCAGTACCGTGAGGGAAAGGTGAAAAGAACCCCGGGAGGGGAGTGAAAGAGAACCTGAAACCGTGTGCCTACAAGTAGTCAGAGCCCGTTAACGGGTGATGGCGTGCC
>NZ_BOCG01000543.1 GCF_016587775.1 Lactobacillus nasalidis
GTCGTGATGACGATGCGCCAGGCCGGCATGCGGCGGCTGAAGAAGGAGGCAACCATGGACGCGCTCACCCAGATCAGCAACCGCCTGGGCTTTGACCAGCAGCTGGACCGCTTCCTGGCTGAGCATGAGGGGGCCAGCTTCACCCTGGCGATGATCGACGTGGACGATTTCAAGCTCTTCAACGACCTGTACGGGCACCAGGTGGGTGACCAGGTCCTCAAGCAGGTGGCCCGGGGGCTGGAAGAAGCAGTTGCCGGCCGCGGTCTGGTAGGTCGGACGGGCGGCGACGAGTTCATGCTGGCCCTGCTGGGCCTGGATGCTGCGGCCAGCCAGCCGGTCATCCAGCAGATCCTGACGGCTGAGCACCAGATCGTCTACCAGGGCCAGCGGATCAACTACAGCCTGTCGATCGGCTATGCCGACAGTCCCAAGCATGGCCGCCAGCTCTCCAGCCTGGTCAGGCGGGCTGATGAGGCCTTGTATGAGGTCAAGCTCAGCGGCAAGAGCGGGGCACAATATTATTCTGGGGAAAACAGCCGACCTTTAAGGGCGCAGCTGGGCTTTACCCTGCACGACATCGCCGCCAATATCCCGGCGGCCCTGCTGATCTACAGGCCGGAAAATGGCCGTATCCTCTTCGTCAACCAGGGCACCCTGCGCCTTTTGGGCTATGACAACCTGTGGGACTTCTTCGGCAAAGTAAACACGCGGGCCATCCACGTGGTGGCGCCGGCCGACCTGGACCGGGTCAAGGTCTGGCTGGACCGGTTCACGGCTGAGGCCGCCGTCGGCGACATTCACAAGCTGAACTACCGGGTCGTGACCCAGGACGGGAAGGAAGTTGCCGTCAAAGCCAACTTCAGCATGGTCGACAATCCCCATTACGGGAAGCTGGTCTACCAGACGCTGACGACTGCCTAATCCGCGGGAAAACAAGAAACAGAAGAATAGAAAACAAAAAACAAGAAAAATAACGCTCACGGCTGGTGAGCGTTATTTTTTACGTTTGCCGGTTTATTTTTTCTCTTCCCCGCCGTCGGGAAACTGGGCAAAGTACTTGTCCAGGTAGACCTTGTAGCTGACGGTCATGATGACGTTGCGGAGCATGGTCTTGTATTCCCCGTGCTCGTGGCCGACCTCGGCCAGTTCGTCCTTGAAGCCGAAAACATAGGCCAGGACGTTTTCCAGCTCGGAAATCATGTAGTCATAGGCCGTTTCGGTATCGTAGCTGGCCCGCTGCAGCTTCAGGGCCTCGCGGAGGTTGGCCAGGGAAAGGACGTTTTTGGAGATGGCGATGAAAATCAGTTCGGCGATCTGCTGCTGGCTGTAGAGCTTTTTCTTCGGGGAGGAAATCAAGTCGTGCTTGACGTAGTTGCTGACCATGGAGCTGGTCAGGTGGACGTTTTCCAGCGGTGCCAGGCATTGGTTGATATAGGTCGCGGTCTGCTCCAGGTAGAGCCCCAGCTGCGGCAGCTCTTGGTAGCGGGGCAGGTGAAAGCCGGCCAGGGAACGGGCAATTTTTTCCATAGAAAACCTCCAATCATCGGCAGTCTTATCAGCTTATCATTATTAGTATTATAGCAAAAGGGACCAGCGGTTTTCAAAAAACTTGACATGCTGCCAGGACTGCTATAGACTTAGTCATAAGTTTTTAGAAAACCGATAATGAGGATTAGTAAAATGACAATCAAGATCGTGACCGACTCCGGGGCCAACATGACCGCGGGCCGGCTGGGAAATTACGAACTGGCAACGGCTGCCTTGAGCCTGGTGCAGGGCGACAAGACCTGGATTGACGACGACAGCTTCGACGCGGCCGCCTTCAATGAGCGGGCCAGGGCCGGGATCGCGGCTTCATCCGCCTGCCCGGGCATCGCGGCCTGGCTTGAGGCGTACGCCGGCGGCAGCGAGATCTACGTTCTGACGATTTCCGCCGCTCTGTCCGGCAGCTGCAA
>NZ_BOCG01000544.1 GCF_016587775.1 Lactobacillus nasalidis
TTCTCCAGCTCCCTGGCCCGCCGCTTTCCCCGTCCTGCTAGGTCAGCATCCGTCAGAAAGCGGCTGACGGCAACCTCCAGGCCCCGGTCTTCAAGCAGCTTTTTCAGCTGGTCGACTACGGGGAGGTAGGCTTCTTTCAAAGGGTTGGAACATGCAACTAAAGCTGCCTTCACCATTTCTGCCTCCTTTTCACATAAGCAAAAATATGTTAAGTTGCCTTTTTTAAGATCAAATTACTGTCTGAGTCCTTTTGGGTAATAGTTCTTCAGCTGGCCCTTGCCCGACAGCTTGCCGAAGCTGAAGACCAGGCCACGGGAAGAAACCAGGACGAAGCCCTTCAAGCCGCTGGCCACCTGCAGGCTCTCGCCATGCAGATAGCGCTCATAGTCCCGTTCATCTAAGTCAACGACCCGTTCCTGGGTTACTTGTCCCAAAACTTCAGCCAGCTGGTGGCTGGGCTCAAAGCGTTTCTTTTTCAGCAGGCCCAGTTCCAGGCCATTGTTGAGGATCTTGATGCCCTTCAGCTGGGCTGGATCAAGGGCTGGCACAAAGACATGATCCTGGCTCTTTAAGACCTGGCTCGGCCAGGTAGCCAGGCTTTCCGGCCAGTTAAAGCCGGCAATGGCCTCGCTGATGTAGCCGGCTTCTTCCTTGCTCGGCCGCTCCAGGCGGTTCTTGCTGCCCTTGCCCTTCTTCTTTTCTTTCTTTTCTCTGCCCTTTTTAACCGAAGCAAACGCCTGGGCATTTTCACCGGCGGCCTTAAGGCAGGCCACGAACTGGCCTTCACCGACCCCGTCTTGCGGCCAGAAGCGGGCGCAATTTTCCAGACTAACAGCCCCATTGCCCCATTCCGGTCTGCCGGCTGCGGCTTGGGCAGTTGCCTCAATTGGCAAAACTTTGAAGCCATATTCATCCATCAGCCAGCTGACGATCTCTTCGTCTTCTTCAGGCGAGAAGGTGCAGGTCGAATACAGCAGGTAGCCGCCAGGCTTGAGCATCTTCACTGCTTCTGTCAGAATTTCCTTCTGCCGGTCAGCGCAAAGGTCGACGTTTTCCTGACTCCAGTATTTAATGGCGTCCTCGCTCTTTCTGAACATCCCTTCCCCGCTGCAGGGCGCGTCTACCAGGATCGCGTCGAAAAAGCAGGGAAAACGGGCGCTCAAGCTGGCGGAATCCGCGTTGGTGACCACGGCATTGGTCACCCCCCAGCGCTCCAGGTTTTCCCGCAGGATTTTCGCTCTTGACGGGGAGATTTCGTTGGCGACCAAAACGCCTTGGCCGGCCAGCTTCTGGCCCAGGGCCGTGCTTTTGCCGCCCGGAGCCGCGCAGAGATCCAGCACCCGGTCGCCAGGCTGAACCGGGATTGCCTGGGCCGGGAACATGGCAGCCGGGTCCTGGGAATATACCAGCCCGCTGGTCCATTCCGGATCCTTGCCCGAAACTTCCCCGTAATAGGCATGAGGGATGCCGGGCACAGGCTTTTCTTGAGAGTAGCTCACCCTTCCCTCTTTCAGCGTATTGATCCGGTATGCCTTCTTGCTGGGCTGGCGCAAAGCCGCAAACAAGTCAGCAGCAGCTGCTTCGCCGAGCAGACGGGTAAATTTTTCCTTAAACTGGTCTGGGATTTCAAGCATCCGCTTTTTTCTCCTTTCGGTACATGTGATACATGTAAATCATCATGCTGATGTAAACTGCAAGTTCAACGACCGTCACCCCGAGCAGGAGCAGGGCCAGAATGCCCCGGTTGCCGAAGTAGGCTTTCCAGACCAAAAGGAAGTAGGCCCCGATCGCCTCCGCGACCATCAAAACGATAAAGCGGCCGCTGCGGTTGAGCAGCAGGTTGGCCAGCAGCTCTCCCTTCAAATGGCTCAGTTCGGCTTCCTTCCAGGCAACCCAGGCAATCAGGCCCATCAAGGCAATGCCCACCCCGGTCAAAAACAGGATCAGCAAGGCTTCCGGCATCAGCAGGGTCAGTCTTCTCTGCCGGTTGCGCTTGACGAATTCCGGCCAGTAGGTTTCGCTGGACAGGTGCTTGGCAATCTTGCCGATCGTTGCGCTGCTGGCGTCAACGTACAAAGTGAAGCGGCTGATCTGCTTCTTTCCAGTTGCCTGATTTTCCCCGGTAGTCAGATAGTAGTCCTTGCTGCTTTGATATGGCACGGACTTGAGGTTGCCGACAACCGTGTAGTACAGGCCGTTAAGATACAGATAGCTGTTTCCCTGGGTCTTGATCTGGGTGGCCTGCGTGGCGGAAGAAACGGCCGCGATGGTGATCTGGCCCTTGAAGTCGTCTTCAGTGAAGAAGCGGCCGCTGGAAACCGGGAAATAGTCCAGGTCGCGGTTTTGAGCCCAAACCAAGATCTGGTGCTTGTCGCTCTTGCTCTTGAACTGCATCTGGATGCTTTCCTTGGGGTATTCCTTTTTCACCCATTTGATGAAGCTGGAGACAGTCATGTTCTTCTTTGGCTTGACGATCCGGGTCTGCATGCTCATCCCCTGCGACTGCAGAATCTGGTTGGCCAGCTGCGACTGCATGTTGGAGCAGACGATGCCGATTAAGATAAAGAGGAAAAAGGTCGAAAAAATGACAAAAAGCTTGTGCCTTTTCATGCTATTTCACCTCAAAGAACTTTTCTTCAATAAAATCGTAGGACTTAAAGCTGCGGTTGATTTTCCGCAGTTCAGCGGACCGGTTGAAATGCCGCTTGCTCCAAAATTCAGGCGAATTGGTCACGCCTTTTTCCCCGATAAACAGGAGCCGGGCCGCCGGAGCATAGTGGTGCTTGGCGGCGATCAATTCCAGATCAGCTTGACCAAAATTCGGCGCCCAGGAGCAGAGAATCAAGTCGCAGGTCGCGTATTTCATGACTGCCTGGTCAGCTGGCAGGTCTTCAACTGGATAAAAAGGCCGCTTGCCGGTTTTGGAACTCTTGGACCATTCCAAAGAATCCGTTGCCCGCACCTGGATGCCGGCTTCGCTCAAGGCTTTTGACCAATAGGCGTTGCCAGCCATAACTTCAAGAGCAGATTCAACCCCAAATTCTTCTTTGATTAAGCGGGCCGTTGCCATATTTGGCAAAGACCAGATTCCGTATTCAAGGGACAGGTACTGACGGACATTATTGAGCAGGTTGTTTAAAGCCCGCAGGTCCTTGATCTGGCCGTCAGTCAAATCCCAGGTCATTTCGGCAAAACGGCTGTCGCTGATGCCCAAGCCTTCTGGCGCGAAAGCCAGCAGGTGCTGACTGGAAACGCACTGGTCGATCAGTTTAATCTCTTCTACTTGCCGGTCCAGTTCCGGATCAGCAAATTCTTTGGCTAGGGCAGAAATTTTTTCAATAAATTGTGTCATATGCATTCCTCACCAGTTGATTTTATCATTTACCAGCCTTTTGAGGTAGCCTGGAAGATCGCAAAAAAATGAAGCCTAGGAACTCTCCTAAGCTTCACTCCAAATTTCATATTTCTTCGTATAAATACAACATCACTCTGCCTACATTCAATTAAATTACAGATCTGCTGCCAGATCGGCCATCTCTTCGTCGACCCCGTTAGCCAGCAGCATGTCACGCGTCTCGAGCTTAGCTGCATTTTTCTCTTGCACCGGCTTTGGAGCCGCAAGACCAGTTGCTTGCTGGGTCATCTTGCTGCTGACGCCATTGGCAATCATGGTGTCCATCAACATAGTTTCTTCCTTGCTTCTCATTTTAACCAGCCTTCTTTCTGTAAAGCGCTTTTTTGCTTAAGATTATTATAGCACCATTTTAAGCGTGGAAGCTGATTTTATGCTGATGGCAGCGATTTCTTTATTTTCCAAACTTCTGCCAGTTTTTCCCTAAAAATTTAATTTCTGCCAGAGTAACACAGATATTTTTTACAAAATAAAAAAAATCGGCATTTTTTCTTGTACTAGTTGTTGAAGAAATAATTCTCTTCTAGAAACGGAGGAAAAATGACCAAAATAGCAGCATCCGTCCGCGGCAGCAGGGACGTCGTCCAGAAAGTCCTGCTGGACAAGAACGAAATTTTTGCTGACGTATTGAACGGCTTCATCTTCAACGGAAAACAGATTATCAAGCCGGACATGCTGGCAGACACCAACACGACCAGCTACTACAAGGCCAACGGGGAGGTTCACGGCCAGGACCGGGACGTGGCCAAGCTGCTGACGATCGGCAAGAAGAAGATCGTCATTTCGCTGGTTGGGATCGAGAACCAGACCCGGCCAGACAAGCACATGCCGGCGCGGGTGATGAACTACGATGCCGCGGCCTACCGCTACCAGCTCACCAAGAGCAAAAAGCTCTATCCCGTGCTCACGCTGGTGGTATACTACGGGAAAGAAGCTTGGAACTACAGCCGGAATTTGCTGGGGAACATCAATCTGCAAAAGCTC
>NZ_BOCG01000545.1 GCF_016587775.1 Lactobacillus nasalidis
CATGGCAGGCTCTGTTTCAACATAGTTGACGCCGGCAGCCTGCTTCATGTAATTAATGAAGTTTCGCGTCAGATCCGGATCGTTTTCGACTGGCCAGTAGCCGCCTTGATTGAGTTCCAGCTTGACTTTGACGCCAAAGCTGATTTCAATGCCGCGGCAGATCTCCCGCAAGCGCTGGTCAATTTCTTCAATCATGCTTTGGGTCAAGCCCCGGATCGTTCCTTCGATTCTGGCTGAATCAGCAATCACGTTTCTGATATGGCCGGCGCTGATCTTTCCCAAAGTGATGACTCCGCTTTGAATCGGATCAATGCTTCTGGAAATGATGGTTTGCACTTGCATAATCAAGGCCGCTGCCGCTACAACGGCATCTTTGGAAAGCTGCGGGAAAGCCGCATGGCCGCCCTGGCCTTTAATATCGATATTGACCTCCGTGGTGCCGGCAAACAAGGTGCCGTTCCGGCAGCCAATAGCGCCGGCAGGCAGGCTTGGATTGTCGTGCAGGCCATAGAATTCATCCACGTGCCACTCGCCGGTGAACAAGCCCAGCTGATAGGCTTTCATGCCGCCGCTCTCGCTTTCTTCCGCCGGCTGGAAGAAGAACAGGAGGTTGTCACTTGGCTGATGTTCGCTGAAGTAGCTCAAAACGCCCAATGCCACGGTCATGTGTATGTCGTGGCCGCAGGCGTGCATCACGCCTGGATGCTTGGAGGCATATGGCAGGCCGGTAGCTTCATCAACCGGCAGAGCATCGATATCGGCCCGGTAGCCAATCGTCCGTTTGGCTTTGGAACCTTTCACCAGAACCAGCAGCGCTGTCGGGAGTTCGGCAACTTCTCTGATTTTCAGGTAGTCCTGTTTCATCTGCTTGATTACAGATAAAAGGTAGGCATGGGTTTCTGTTTCTTGCAAGGCCAGTTCCGGAATCTGGTGGAGCTGGCGCCGGATTTCAATCAATTCTGCTTCGGTCAATACTGCCATTTGAAAACTTCCTTAATTTGGACTAACTTGTAACTTTGCTTCTACAGCTTGCGCAGGTCCTCTTCCAGACCGGTCTTGCTTTCGGTCTTGGCGTCGACCTCCTTGATCACTCTGGCTGGAACGCCGCCAACAACGGTGTGCGGGGCAACGTCCTTGGTAACTACTGCTCCGGCAGCAACGACGGCACCTTCGCCGACATGCACGCCTTCAAGAACTACCGCGTTGGCGCCGATCAAGACGTTGTCATCGATGCGGACTGGCAAAGCGGAGGCTGGTTCAACCACCCCAGCCAGAACCGTGCCGGCACCGATGTGGCAGTTCTTGCCAACAGTGGCCCGGCCGCCGAGGATGGCCCCCATGTCGATCATGGAGCCGGCACCAATTTCAGCACCAATGTTGATCACAGCCCCCATCATGATGACCGCGTTGTCGCCGATCAAGACCTGGTCACGGATGATCGCGCCTGGTTCGATGCGCGCGTTGACTTCTTTGATGTCCAGCATCGGAACTGCAGAATTGCGTGCCGTATTTTCAATCCGCACGGAAGCAAATTCACCCTCATGCTCTGCCAAGAACGGCTTCAAGGCCTGCCAGTCGCCGAAGACGACTCCGGCCTGGCCGCTGACAAAAGGATCAGTGCCTTCCGGGAAAGCAACCTGGTCAAGGCCTTCGCCGCGCAGGTAAACCTTTACTGGAGTCTTCTTTGGTGCGGAGCCGATGTAGTTGATAATGCTTTGTGCGTCTAATTCTGCCATAATGTCATTCTCTTTCTAAAAAACTGCTTTGATGATTGGAACTTTGAAGAGGCAAAGCAAAAGCTCCAGATTGCCTTGACAATCTGGAGCCCGAACAAAATTCAAAATCAAATTCTTTCGTCAAATTGCAAGCGCAACGCAGGTACCTTCCCTGCGACAGTCCATGGCCTCTTAAGCCATGACCCAGCTGCCCGCCCTGCCGGGACGAACGCTTCGGCAGCTTCCCCTTTCGTGCAAGTTCCATGTCTGGCAGACTCCCTTGCCTTACTCTTGTCGGCTGCGCCTCTTCAATTTGTAATCAGTTTATAATATTGGCTTCATCTTGTCAACAGAATTTCTCGCTTTTTATTTGCATAATTTTATTTCAGCACCGCTCAAGCACCGTGGCGACTGTGTTTGCAAGCTGATTATCATGAATTTTCAGAATATTTTTTTGCAATTTCCAACAAAAAATGGTAAAGTCCATCTAGATTGATTAAATTATGATTAAAACACGAAAGAGAGAAACTTCGATGAAAGTTGTTAAGTTTGGTGGCAGTTCCCTAGCTAGCGGCCCTGCTGTAGAAAACGCCTTAAACATTATTACCGCTGAATCTGAAAGACAAGTTGTCGTAACTTCTGCCCCAGGCAAACGCTTTGACAGTGACATCAAGGTCACTGACCTGCTGATCAAGTACGCTCATGAAGTCAACCATGGCCGCGACGGTTCAGCCATAGCCGAGCAGATCTTCCAGCGCTACGTTGAAATCGGCCAGTATTTCCACTTGCCAATTGAGGATCTTTTGCCCTTGAAGGATATTCTGCTGGGCTTGCCCAAGCAGACTTATCCTAACAAGAATTACCTGCTGGCTGCCTTCAAGGCTCACGGTGAACGGCTCAATGCCAAGCTGATCGCTAAAATCCTGCAGAGCCAGGGCGTCAAGGCCCGCTATGTTGATCCAAAAGACGCTGGGATCATTGTTACCGGGACGCCAAACAATGCTTCAGTCAGCCCTGAAAGCTACCAGCTGCTTGACAATTTTTCCTATGAGGCTGACGAAAAACTCATTTTCCCAGGTTTTTATGGCTACACGTTAGCCGGGCACATCGCGACTTTTTCAAGAGGCGGCTCGGACATTACGGGAGCGATTTTGGCCAGAGGCTTTCATGCTGATCTATATGAAAACTTTACTGATGTCGATGCCATTTTCTCAGCCAACCCGAAGGTGGTCGACGATCCTCAGCCGATTCACACGATGACCTACCGGGAAATGCGGGAACTTTCCTATGCCGGCTTCTCTGTCTTTCACGATGAAGCCTTGATCCCGGCGATTCAAGGGCAGATTCCAATCAACGTCAAGAATACCCGTCATCCAGAAAAGCGCGGGACCATGATCGTACCAGAAAAGGGCTTCAAGCCAGAAACCATCATCACGGGGATCGCCAGCGGCAAGCACTTCGGCGCCCTGTACCTGCACAAGTACCTGCTCAACAAGGAAGTCGGCTTCACCCTGCGCATCCTGCGGATCCTCAACAAGTACAAGCTTTCCTATGAACACATGCCTACCGGGATTGACGACTTGACGATTATCTTCGACAGGGACACGCTTAACGACGAACTGATCGATGAGCTCTGCAACGACATTCAAACCGAAATCAGCCCAGACCACTTGGACTGGATCAGCGACTACGCGATCATTATGCTGGTTGGTGAAGGCATGCGGGACCGGATCGGGGTCATGCGGGACATCGCTCTACCCGTAGCCAGAGAAGGTATCTCCCTGCGGATGGTCAACCAAGGGGCTTCCGAAATTTCGATCATGCTGGGAACGGAGGCCAAGGATGCCGACCGGGCAGTTGCTGCGATCTACGATTACTTTTTTAAGCAAGGAGAATAAGATGACTAAATTATTGAAGGTGCACGGATCCCAAAATTCCTTCTTCATTTTGGACCAAACCGAACTGGAAAATCCCCTGACTGATGAAGAGCTGCGGCAATTGGCCAAGACGCTCACTGACCGGGAAACCGGGCTGCTTGGCGGAGCTGACGGCATCTTGTCTGTAGAAGAATCGGCGCATCCTGGCGTTTTAGGCAAAATGCGGGTGATCAATGCTGACGGCAGCGAGGCTTCCATGTGCGGCAACGGCCTTAGAACAGTAGCCCGCTATCTGCAGGAAAAGACTGGTGAGAGTCAGTTCAAGGTGGAAACCATGTATGCCGATCTGGCAGTCCGCAAGGCAGCTGATTTTGCAAATGGCGTACCGGCATTTGGGGTAGAAATTTCCCCGGTCCGCTTCAACAAGGAGTCTTTGCCTTTTGACAATTTGGGGCATGACCGCTTGTTAGACACCCTAGTCCCGGAACTGGTTCCCGGCTGGCGCTTCAGTGCTTTAGCAGTGCCCAACCCTCACCTCATTGCCTTCATCAAAGAAGAGGATCTGGACAGTCCGCTCTTAGGTGAACTTGGTGCCTACTTGAACGGGGATAATCCATACTTCTCTGACGGGGTCAACATTAACTACACCGTAATCCGCGGCGACAGCACTCTTTTCGTCAGAACCTACGAACGGGGCGTTGGCTTTACAAATGCCTGCGGGACGGGGATGTCAGCCAGCTCTTTGGCCTTTGCCCTGACTCACCCGGACTTAGGCCACTTTGAAAAAGAGATTTCCGTCTACAATCCTGGCGGCATGGTCAAGACCGTCTTGCACCAGAAAGACCATGGCTACTGGATTGAGTTGATCGGCAACGCGACTGAAACCCACACGGTGGAAATTCCCGAAAGCCAGCTGCACAGCAGCCAGATCGAGCTGGACGAAGTCAAGACTGCTGAAACTGGCGAGCAAGCTGCATACCTGGCCTTCGTTGACCAGCTGACCAAGTAGCATCCCCCCAGCAACAGACGCCATTACCTAGATCTAAATGCTAATTGCTGTTACATAAGCATCCCAGTCAAGCATTCATCGTTTGGCCAGGGATGCTTTTTTCTGCATCCCCCGCTAAAAGCAAACGCAGATACTTCTTCATGAACTTGCTGCTTGTCAGCTGCAGACGCATTTTCAGATACTCTCTGGCCAAGTCATGCTGGGCAATAAAAGCTTGATAGCTATGATCAACGCAGGTCAAGGCGGGATGCTGCAGAAGCTCTTGGGTCAATTTGACGACATAAAAATCAGCCAAGCCATTCTTGTCAGCATATTCGTTAATCTCCTTCAGCAAAGCCAGATCAGACTTTTCAGCTGGGGCAGCCCGCAAAAATTCCTCAGTCAAGTCAGTTGGCACCAATTCATGGTAATAGACATGATAGTCAGCGTAATAGCGTTCCTCAGCTGCAATCAAGCCTTCCTTTTGCATCTTGTCAATTACCTGAAGAATGGTCTCATTTGGCAGAAAGCGAAAATGACCGTCATAATCGCTGTGGTTGATGGCATCGTAATCGGAATAAGACAGGCCACGCAGAATCTTGAGGCAGTTATTTGGCGTGATCCGCGTTTCATTTCTCAGGGTCAACTGGGCAATTGCCCGCGGCAAAAGGTCTCCCCGCAGATCAGAAGCCGCGATTTGTTTTTCGATCCAGTGCTGATAGTCTGCCTCTTTCTTTTTGCTCCGGTTCAGAAACTTGTCATATTCCTGCTTCATTGCTTCTGGATCAGCCAAAACAAAAACATGCTCATAGTCCTTTCTCCCAGTTAAAGTCGCCTCCAGTTTGGACTGGTTCTTAAAACGCCAAGCAAGCGACATGTCCCCGTGATTTCCTCTGATGTGATCAAGCAGATTCTGCCATGACTGGCAATTATGCAGGCATTCCTTGAAGTGTTGAAGCTGCTGGCGCTTGTTGCTGGGCAAGAGGAGCTTCTTTCCGTCAGCCGTCAAATCCAGATAGGCCTGCTTGTCACCTAATAACAGGTAATCGCTGGCCAGTTCCCAGTCTTCTTCAGGCAAGTACTCCTTTAACCGTCCTGCTTCCAGGTAAAAGTGCTGCTTGCCATCATTTTCATGAAGAATCTGCTCTGCAAGTACTGCTCTTAAACTCTCCCTTGTCAGCAGCTGGTAAGCCAGGCAAACCTTTAAGCTGCTGGGACGCAGATACTGCTGGGCCAAGGGCAGAGTTAAGACCTTCATGTAAAAAGGGCGGTCAAAGTAGCTCCCGTAATTGTCAAAGAAGTCGCTGGCCAACTGATCAATTTCTTTTGCTGTTAAGACTTTTCTTTCTTGCTTCATGTTCATCCTCAATTCCTCAGTTCAAGCAATAAATTAAACTAGCATGGCTGCTTCTGGCATCCCGACCAAATGTTTGAAGCTCAGATTTGATTAAAGCAGATTTTTTCAAAGCAAAAAAGGCGCGGGTCACCCGCTACAAATCCTGGTCTGGCAAGCCTTTTACAAGAACATTCGTCAGTAAAAGCGGCAATTTTTCCTAAACAAGGCAAAGAAAAAAGCAAAGGTTTTATCCTTTGCTTGATCTGTCTAATAATAATTTCCTGTCAGCCATCCTACCGGAACAGAACGTCCAGCTTGTTGGCTAGTGTCGGGAAAGCGAAGCCCAAATTGTTCATGGCAAATTTTGCCGGGTCTTTCTTCCCGATCAGCGGGGCGAACAGGTTGATGTCATCCCCGGCATTGATGCTGATCTCTGAAGCGCCGACCACTTCGCCGGCTTGATTGAAAATGACTTTGAGCTCGGCGTTTGTGTCTCCTTCACCCAAAGAGGCAAAAGTTGCGCCAAGCTTCATTCTTCTAACCGTATCTCCATCTTCCATTTCACTTTCCCGCTTGCCTACTTGCGCGATCTGCGGGTAGGTAAAAGTGCTGGTAGCAACGGCAGGATACTTGATTCCTTCTTCCAGGCCATTTTCAACAAAGTCATAAATGTGGTAAGAATCTACCCAGGCAACGGGAGTCAGGTTCAGCTGACCGTTGTCAGCCACGTCCCCGGCGGCAAAAATGCTTGGGACGTTAGTCTGCAGGTGTTCATTAACTGCCACGCCTTTAATCGGGTCAAACTTGATGCCCAATTTTTCCAAGCCAAGGCCGTCAACATTGGCTCTTCTGCCTGAGGCGTCAACCACCAAGCCAGCTGCGAACTTTTGCCCGTTTTCAGCGGTCACTTCATAACCAGCAGCAGTCTTGGCGATCGCTTCAACTGGCATGTTCAGCTTGATCTGAATGCCCCGGTCTGTCATCATTTGCGTCAATTTCTCAACGTATTCCTGGTCAAAAGGACGCAGCAAGCGGTCAGAGTGCTGCAAAACCGTAACTTCGCTTCCCGCTGCCTGCATGAGCGTTGCCAGTTCCAAGGCCACATAGCCGCCGCCAATAACAACTGTCTTTGCCGGCAGTTCATCCAAGTCGAAAAACTCGTCATTGGTGATGGCATACTCACTGCCCGGAACTTCCAGCCGGTGGGGACGCAGGCCCGTCGGGATGACGATGTTTTCTCCTTCATATTCCTGGCCGGCCGCCTCAACGGTATGCGGGCCGGTGATCACCCCATGGCCAAAGACCGTGTCCACTTGCTCATTTTCAATGCTGGAGCGCTCTTCTCTGCGAAATTCCGCCCAAATCAGCTTCTTGCGCTTGATCAGAGCATTCCAGTCCAGCTTGGCTGGCTTTTCCACGCCTTTGCCGGATAAATAGTACGTATTCAAGACTGGCCGGACGGCACCTTCCATAAAAATCTTTGGCTGGCAGCCGGTATTGGGGCAGGTTCCGCCCCAGAAGCCCTTTTCAATGACCAGGGCAGTCTTCTTGGTTCTCGCCAGTTTGAACAGCAAGTGGTTGGCAGCCGGACCACTGCCGATGATGATGTAGTCATATTTTTTCATGGATTTTCTCCCACATTTCTAAAGGTCTGAATCTGATAGATATACAACCAATCTACTACTTATTTTTTACAAGTTCAACTTTTCTGTTTAGCGCAAAAAAACAAGATCGGAATTGCTTCCAATCTTGTCTAACAGCTACTTTTTCAACTGCTTAATCCGGTCATTCATTTTCTGAGCCAGCTTTTTCTCCTGCTGACGTCTTTCGCAATATTATCGTATCGTTTTTCGCAGGTCTTGTCCCTGCTTTTTTGCTAACAAAAATTGCCCCCTAAGATGCAAATAGAGCTTCCAGAAGTCTGGAAGCTCTATTTTATTTCTGCAAAAGCGTCAGCAGGTCCTCATACCCGATCACCGCTGTCCCCTTCTCAGCAGCCTTCTTGCACTTGCTGGTCACATGATCCAGCTCGCCTTTGAGCAAGTAGTCAGTCATGCCGGACACCGAACCGGTTACCTTGCCGCCGTGGTATTCTATCAAACTGGTCAGTTCATATCTGGTTGCCTGCCGGAATTGGCCGGTAATCACAAAACGCTGGCCGGCCAGGCGGGAATCGACCTGCTTTGGAGTGAAATCGATCGTTTCCGTGGCTCTGGCCAAATTGCCGTCTCTGAGATTTTGGTAGACGATATTGTTGGTAATGCAGTCGCTGATGGCAATGTGGGAGTTGATCTTGATCCCGTAGTAATCCTTCAACGTCGACAGTCTGACATTGGGGATGGGATCTGCAAACAGGCCTCTCTTTTTGTAATATTTGGCCATAAGCAAGGTATCCAGTTTCGGATTAGCCACCGGATAGCCGTTGTCAGCCAAAATGTTGCAGTCAAAACTAAGTATGTTATGGCCAATTAGGGTATCATCGCCGATAAAATCCAAAAAGTCTGGCATAACATCATCGATTACAGGAGCAGCATCTGTTTGGTAATTGCTGATGCCGGTTAAGTGAGAGACATATTCATTGATTTTCTCCATGGGATTAACATAAGTCGAGAACTTCGCCACGGTCTGGTCATCCCTAACCTTCAAGGCACCAATTTGGATGATCTTTTTTCCGGTTGTTTCCAAGTCAAAAACCGTGTAGTTATGCAGTTTAGGATCCATCTTGCTACTTCTTTCTGAAAAAATCTCCTACAAGATCAGCTTGGCCCTAAAGCCCAGGACCTTGTTTTACACCTCAAACTAGCTCTTATATGCCGGGTTAGCCTGGCGGACAGAGCCGCCATATTCCTTAAGCAGGCGGGAAAAAGCTCCTTCAACCGAAACTGGCAGGTCCACATGCGCTATATAGTCTTTCCCAAGCGGCCCATAGCCATCTTTATCGTCTCTTAAGCGCGGAATCTCACCCATGAGCAGGCTGATATAACGATCCATTGGCCACATGCCAGGGATCTCCTTATCATAAGCCAGCTGTCCGTCTTTCTCCAAGACATGAACCTGGTAAGCCGCGTAATTAATGATGGTCAGCTCTGGCCGATACTTCCGTAAAACCGCGCTTAAGCGCAGCTGCATGGTCGCATCCTGGCAGAGAATGACTGATGACAGGTCAATCTGGTGTTTGTCCAGCAGGTCCAGCAAGTAAGTGATGTTGTTGCCAGAATTGGTCGACTGGCATTCAAGCAAGTCAGCACTAATTTGGTACTTTCTCTGTAAATAGGCGGCAAAAATCTCCGCTTCTGATAAAGAGTCCACTTCCAGATCCGGAAAGACGGCTTTTGCCTGGGCTCTTAAGCCATCAGTTGTGTGACCATGACCGCCCACGATGATGTACTTTTTAGCAATCCCAGCCTTTTTTGCTGCGGCAAAGACATCCCCGCCGGGCAGTATGCTGCCGCCAAAAAGGACAAAAGCGTCGGCTTGGGGGATGCCATATTTTTCTTCTAGTGCTGCCTGGGTCAAGGCCGGCAAGTCGCGGGGGCCTAAGTAGTCAGCCAGCGTATTGATGTCGTTAATCATCATTTTCCTCTTGCTCGCAATACTTTATCTCCGGAAAAGGGATAATCTCGGGTGCAGGGATAGTATGCTCACCCAGCATCTTTTCCATCCAGACCATGTCATACCAGCGGTCAAATTTATATCCGCACTGGTGGAAACGGCCTACGAAGCTATAGCCTAAGTGCTCATGGAAGCGAATGCTGTTGTCGTCTAGGTATGGATCTTCACCTATTGGAGCAGCGATGCAAGCGTTCAAGTTGAGAAAGCCCTGCTTCTTTAAGCAATCCTCCATCGCATCATATAAAAATCTACCGACATGCTGGTGACGGACATTAGCCTCGACATAGATGGACAATTCCACACTGTGTTCATAAGCCGCCCGCTCCTTAAATGCACTGGCATAGGCATAGCCAACGATTTTGCCGTCTTTAAGTGCCACAAGATAGGGATACTTTTTTACCGTCCGACTGATCCGGTCTTGAAACTCGTCAACACTAGGCACTTCATCTTCAAAAGTGATTGCCGTCTTCTCTACATAAGGGGCGTAGATCTCAAGCAGTCTTTCCGCATCCCCAACGTTAGCCCTTCTTAACTCTAATTCCGCCATAGTCTTCTCCATCAAAACTTATCCAGCACGTACTTCTCAATAGCTTTATTTTACCATGTAGAAAAAATAAACCGTTTTATTATTTTCTGCTTATAAAATAAATAACATATGGTATCATAAAGCTTGTAAGCGTAACCAACGCTGCAAGAAAAAAGATAAGCGATATTAGCATTGTGTTTTAAGGAGAATAAATCATGACCGAATACAGAGCTAAAGCCCATGGTTTCAACTCAGAGATCACGGCAATCGTTGCTGTCGAAAATGGTGAAATCGTCAAGATCAGTGCTGAAGGCGAAGTGCCAAACACTGTTGGCGCCCTTGGGGTCGACACCTGGCTGGAAGAGGCCAACGCAGAGCATTCAGTCGACGTAGATGCTATTTCTGGTGCCTCAGTATCAACCGGTGCCTTAAGAAAGGCCGCTCAAATGGCTTATGCTGAAGCTACTGGCGGGGATGTTGACGCTATCTCCTCTGCCTCTATTCACAACCAGCCTAACAACTATCCTCTTCTCAAGGAAAAGTTCTATGAAGGCGACATTGAATTCGACGACGAATATGATGTGATCGTTGTCGGTGCAGGCGGTGCCGGGCTTTCTGCTGCCGCAACGGCCGCGGAAAATGGCGCCAGCGTCTTGGCGATTGAAAAGCAAGGCATTCCTGGCGGGACGACCAGCCTTTCCGGCGGGGTTATGCAAGCAGCGGGCACTAAGTACCAAAAGGAATTCACTGACTACAAGGACGACACGCCTGAAAAGCACGAAGCTGAATATCTGGCTGCTGGTGAAGGCCGGGTTTATGAACCGCTTGTCCGTGACTTTACCCAGAATGCTGGCAAAAATCTGGAATGGCTGGAAGATAAAGTTGGCGTTAAGTGGACCAGCGTATATGGTCACACTGAGATCCCTTACGCAAAAGACTACTTTGCGGACAGAATTCACGTCTATGAAGGCGGCGGTGCTGGTGGCAACGGGATTATCGCAACCCGCAAGCTTTACGAATACGCATTAAATCAAGGGGCGGAATTCCAATTCGACACGGCTGTCGTTGCTTTGGTCTTAAAAGATGAGACTTCCAGTGAAGTAGCCGGGGTGATTGCTGAACAAGGCGGCGTGCTCTATGCCTTTAAGGCCAACCGCGGGGTAATTCTGTCGGCAGCCTCAATCGACCAGAACGTGGATTTGGCCAAGGACCTCAGCCCGCAGCACTATGAAGACGTCAAGCGGCACCTCTGCTGGTCAGTTGCTTCAGACAGAGGCGACGGAATCGTCATGGGGATGAACATTGGCGCGGCCGTCACCGGCTTTGGCGGCACGATTGACTTTGACGCGCGGACTGGCAACGGGACTGATGACCGCCTGCCGACCATCCCATCGATTTTTGTCAACGGGCAAGGCCTGCGCTTTGTCAATGAAGATGCAACTTACGCCTACGGTTTCCGGGCAATCTTTAATGAGGAGAAAAAGCTGGGCAAGCCGACTTTCCAGATTTTTGGCAAGGACTCAATCACTGCTCCGGCCTCTCCTTGGAATGAAGAAAGTCTGGCCAAGGATGTCGAAAGCGGCTTGGTCAAGACCGGTGACAGTTTGGAAGAACTGGCGGAAAAGATCGGCGTACCAGCAGAAAACCTGGTCAAGAGCGTGGAGACTTGGAACAAGCACGCGGCGGAAGGCAAAGATCCGGAATTTGAACGGACGATGGGCCTTGCGCCATTTAGCGGACCGTTTTATGCCTACACCAACACGCCAGGCAACCTGGGCGCGATCGGCGGCTTGAAGATCAACGCGCAATGCAACGTGATTGACAACTTCGGGCAGCCGATTCCAGGCCTGTACGCGGCCGGGATGAATGCCGGCGGCT
>NZ_BOCG01000546.1 GCF_016587775.1 Lactobacillus nasalidis
CTTCTTCTTGCCCTTGCGGACGATGACGAACTTGCCGTCAAAAGCAGCAGCCGGATCGACTTCGAAGTCGGTGTCCTGGATCCGGTCGCCGTTGATGTAGATGGCGCCGTTGCCCACGTCTTCTCTGGCCTGGCGCTTGGAAGACTCGATCTTCGTGTCCACCAGGAAGTCTACCAGGTTCTTCTTTTCTGAGCTGCTCTCAGCGCTTGGAGCCTTGGCCAGGGCAACTTCAACCTGCTTGGTCGTCAAGTCCTTCACGTTGCCTGAGAACAGGGCTTCCGTAACCATTTGGGCTTCCTTCAGGCCGCTTTCGCCGTGCACGAACTTGGTGACTTCTTCAGCCAGGCGCTTTTGGGCTTCGCGCTTCCATGGCTCAGCCTTGACCTTTTCGGCCAAAGCATCGATTTCCTCGTGGCTGAGGAAGGTGAAGTACTTGAGGTACTTGACCACGTCGCGGTCGTCCTGGTTGATCCAGAACTGGTAGAACTCGTAAGGGCTGGTCTTTTCCGGATCAAGCCAGACAGCGCCGCCGGCAGACTTGCCGAACTTGGTGCCATCAGCCTTCAGCATCAGCGGAATGGTCAAACCGAAGGCCGGCCGGTCAGCCCCTTCCAGCCGGTGGATCAGGTCGATGCCGGCCGTGATGTTGCCCCACTGGTCAGCCCCGCCAATCTGCATTTGCACGCCGTGGTCCCGGTTCAAGATGTAGAAGTCGATGGCCTGCAGGATCTGGTAGGAGAATTCAGTAAAGGAAATCCCGTTTTCCAGCCGGCTGGCAACGACTTCCTTGTTCAGCATGTTGTTGACCTGGAAGAGCTTGCCGTAGTCGCGCAGGAATTCCAGCAGGGTCATCTTGCCCAGCCATTCGCGGTTGTTGACGATGCGGAAGTTTTCCGTGCCAAAAAGCTTGACCATCTGCGCCGTCAGCGCTTCTTCGTTGTGCTTGATGGTTTCTTCAGACTGCAGCACCCGTTCAGTTGACCGGCCGGACGGGTCACCGATTGACCCAGTGCCCCCGCCGATGACGATCACCGGCTTGTAGCCGGCCAGCTGGAATCTCTTCAAAATCATGAACGGGATCAAGTGCCCGATGTGCAGGGAGTCGCCGGTCGGGTCAGTCCCGCAGTACAGGGCCAGGTCGTCATGGTCGGCCAGGTAGGCCCGCAGGCCTTCCTCGTCAGTTTCCTGGTTGATGGCGCCGCGCCATTTCAAGTCTTCCAAAATGTCAAAATTAGCCATTTCTGCCTCCAAATAAAAAGTCCCCGGATCAAATGATCCAGGGACGACTAAATTCTTTCTTAGCCGTGGTACCACCCACGTTCGCACCAAAGTGCCTCTTGAGAGTTTCTTAACGGGGGACTCTTCCCCGCGCTGTATTTCGTCTGCCCGGCCTGTCTAGCTCGCACCAACCGCTAGTTCTCTGAACGCTGAACCGGACAGCTACTTCGCTGTCGCGTTTTTATAAAAATAACATGATTTTGCCCCAGGGTCAAGCCTATAAGAGCCAGCGGGACAAAAATCTGCTCCGCCGCAACAGCCAGACGATGGCCAGGCTGCTGGCGAAAACCAATAAAACCAGCACGGGCAGCCAGGCGGCCTGCTCAAGCCCCAGCTGCCAGACTGGCGTCTTGCTCCAATAGTAGATCAATAGCGGATGCAGCAGGTAGAT
This sequence comes from Lactobacillus nasalidis, assembly GCF_016587775.1. GTDB lineage: Bacteria > Bacillota > Bacilli > Lactobacillales > Lactobacillaceae > Lactobacillus > Lactobacillus nasalidis. Next base: position 1,670 of record NZ_BOCG01000546.1, read on the forward strand.
GCCCAACACCGAAGTGGCCAGCTCCTGCAGGACCTGTTTCGATCTGGCCCGGGGCTTGGCCGTCTGCAGGCTGAGAAAAAGCGCGCAGCTTTCCAGAAAAACGAACAGGGAATTGTAGCTGTACAAGAACAGGCGCAGGTGGCCGGCGCGGACCGTCAGCCAGCTGGTCAGGCCGATCGTCGCTGCCGCGCCCAGCAGGCCGAGTGCCTGGACCAAAGCCAGGTGCCGTTTGCTCATATGAGCCTGGCTGAGATAGTAGCCGGCCAAATAGTAGCCGGCATAGCCCATGACCATTTGGACGTCCAGTTTGCCCAGCAGGCGCTTGACGCTGGCGACCGCGTCCGCCAGGTGCTTGGGCGCCTGCGGCCAGGCGCTGGCCAGGTCCAGGGCCGTCGGCAGCAGCCAGGCAAAGACCAGGGCCAGCAAGAGAAAGTATT
>NZ_BOCG01000547.1 GCF_016587775.1 Lactobacillus nasalidis
GGAAAGCCAGAACTTTGCTTTAGGTTAGAGCGCAAATTTTAGTCATACTTCAGAAACATATGTTTGGGAATCTGCAGGAATACGTGCTAAAATATTCCTCGAAACAAAGATTGAGAATGATATGGTTCTGAAAGCTGGTGAAATTAAATGGCTGAACAGGTAGAAGAAGTACCGTCTAAATTAATTCAGACAAGAGTCTATGAACTACATCCCAACCAGGCTATGAGAAGAGTTTTGGATGAAGCTTGTGACTATCGCCGCTATTGCTGGAATCAAGGCCTTGCCTTGTGGAATAAAATGTACAAGGCAAGGCAAGCACTTAAATCTTCTTTGGCCTCCGACCCCAAAAAGCTGACCGAAGAGCAGAAAGTGCTGCTTAAAGAAAAGCCTTCGCCGAGTGAACGAAGAGTTCGTAATATGTTAGTTGCAGATAAAAAAGACTGGCAGTATACACAATCAGCCCGGATTCTGCAACTGGCAATTTCCGACTTGGGCAAGGCTTGGAACAATTTCTTTGACAAGGCCCAACCAGACTGGGGCAAACCAAAATTTCGGTCAAAACGGGAATCCAGACAAGGCTTCAAAAGCGATCAGAGTAAGATCAAGGACGGAATTCTTTATTTGGAGCGGGCAAGAAGAAGCCACGTTCCAAAAGATCAATGGCGTGG
>NZ_BOCG01000548.1 GCF_016587775.1 Lactobacillus nasalidis
AGGCCAGCACATCCGCGGTTTTGTCCAGGTCAGCTGATTCTTTCAAAACCACCTGGCCCTTGCCGTCGTAGCCGCCTTCACAGGTCTTTAATACGGCCGGCAGACCTAAATCGCTGACGGCAGCTTCCAGGTCGGCCCGGCTCTTGACCGCTCTGAACTTGGCTACTTCACAGCCAGCTTGCTGGATAAAGGTCTTTTCCCGGATCCGGTTGTTGGTCGTGTAAAGAAGCTTGGTGCCCTGCGGAATAAAGACCTGATCCTTGACGCTTTCCAGGGCATCCAGGTCAACATTTTCAAATTCATAAGTCAAAACGTCGCTTCGCCGGGCCAGTTCATGAATAGCATCAATATCGCTGTATTCAGCAACGATCTGGTCATCGGCGGCTTGGCCGGCCGGAC
>NZ_BOCG01000549.1 GCF_016587775.1 Lactobacillus nasalidis
GTGCCGAATTGCGGCAAGTCGACCATCATCAACCGCCTGGTTGGCCGCAACGTGGCCGTTACCGGCGACCGGCCGGGGGTAACCAAGGGCCAGGCCTGGCTGAAGACGCCTTACGGCATCCAGATCATGGACACGCCAGGGATCCTCTGGCCGAAGTTTGAAGACCAGGACGTCGGCTACAAGCTGGCGGCTTTTGGGGCAATCAAGGACACGATTTTCCATGCCGACGACGTGGCCCTGTTCGTCATCCGCCAGCTGCGCCAATACTATCCGGCCTACCTGGCCAAGTTTGCCAGCTGCAGCAAGGAAAAGCTGGCCAACATTGCCGACACCGACCTGCTTTTGGCAATGACGCAGAACAACGGGATGCGGGACGACTATGACCGCTTCTCCCTGTTTATGCTGCAGCGGCTCAGAAAGGGCAAGCTGGGCAGAATCAGTTTGGATCGGCCAGGATGCAATAATGAAAATCAATGAAATTAAAGCCCTGCTGCAGCAAGACGACGTGGCGGCCGACCTGCTGGCTGAATTGGCAAAAGACGAGCGCAAAGGCGTGCAGAAGCTGCTGGCAAGCTACCAGCGCCGGCAAGAGAAGCTGGCCCGGCAAAAAGCCGCCTTTGCCGGCCGCTTTGCCTATGAAAAAGCCTACTGGCAGCAAGGGCAGCTGGTAGCCGGCGTCGATGAAGTCGGCCGGGGGCCCCTGGCCGGACCGGTCGTGGCCGCGGCCGTCGTTTTGCCGCAAGACTTTTCCCTGCTGGAAGTCAATGACTCCAAGAAGCTGAGCCCGCAAAAGCGCCTGGCGCTTTATCCCCAGATCCTGGCGCAGGCAGTAGCCGTTGGGGTCGGGGTCATGGACAACCAGGTGATCGACCGCATCAACATCTATGAAGCTGACCGGCAGGCCATGAAGCAGGCGGTTGAAGCATTGAGCGTGCGGCCGGCCGCGCTTTTGGTCGACGCGATGAACGTGCCCGTTGAATTGCCGCAAGTGGAGCTGATCAAGGGGGATGCCAAGTCCAAC
>NZ_BOCG01000550.1 GCF_016587775.1 Lactobacillus nasalidis
ACTATCGAAGTTTTTAACCAGCTTTCTCAGATGTTTCCATTTGGTAGAGATAAAGCGGCTCTTCCGCGGCCGCTGGCGGCTGCTGATAGCAGCCCTCAACGTAAACTGCTTCCAGACCGGCAAAGAGGCTGAGGCAGTTGCCGCGAAGCACCAGGGGTATTCCGGCTGCCGCGAACAGCTTCTTGCTCTTGGCGCGGTGGCCGTCGCCCAGACGCAGGCGCTGACCGGCAGGCAGGCTCCCGGCAGATAATTTCCCGGGAAATGACAGAACTGCCAGACAGGGCCGGTCCATCCGGGTCCGGCTCAAGAGAAAGCAGCGGCCCTGAAACCAAAAGGGCCGGTCAGCTTCAACTGCTTGTCTGGCCGCAGCCGGCGGCTGCTTGGCCGGGTAGAGCCAGTAGTGCTTCTGGTAGAGCTGCAGGTGCAAGCCGGCCTTCTCCTG
>NZ_BOCG01000551.1 GCF_016587775.1 Lactobacillus nasalidis
GAGCGCGATCTGATTCCGCTGTTTCAGCGGCTGGATCTCTTTTTGCTGCCTGGAGACGGGGAGCTCGCCGAACTGGCGGCAGCCGGCGAACAAGCCCGGCTGTTTCCGCTGCTGGAGAAGGAATGTCCCAACCTGCGGCAGCGCCTGGCCGATGACCAGCTGACGGTCAGCTTTTTGCCGGAAAAAGGCGACAACTTCTTCCTTTTGACAGCGGCTGACCAGTACCGCTTCTACTGGGGGCAGGGGGCAACCTACTGCCTGAGCAGCGGGAAGAAGAGCGGCGACGACTGGGCCATGATCCAGGAATTGGTCAAGCAGCTGACCCAAGGGGGGCGGGAATTTCTGACCCGGCAGATTTACCAGGGCTGGCTGGAGCAAGACGAAGGCGCCCGTAGCCGCTACCTGCTGGCCGCCAGCGGCCTGGCCGACCGGATCGTGCAGACGCCGCTGAAGAACTTCAGGGAAGCAACGCGCCTGGGCCAGGTGCGCCA
>NZ_BOCG01000552.1 GCF_016587775.1 Lactobacillus nasalidis
CTGCTCTCCGGCAGCCAGGCTTTGGCTGCCAGCGTAGACTGGGCGGTATTCCGGCATGACGTAAAGTACCTGCGGCAGGTTCAGCTTGCGGCTGCTGGAGAAAAAGCGGCCCGGGTCGTGCAGGGTCACTTTTTCATACGTGAGCGTCAGCCGGCCGGGACGCAGGTTCTTCAAGGCCAGTTTGACCTCCCGGCTTCCGCGAGCCGGCACGCTGGTGCGCAGCTGCCAGCGCTGCTTGCCCGCTCCCTGGCGGGCTGCCAGGCGCAGGGTCAGATCGGTTGCCGGCCAAAAAGAAGCATTGCTGACCAGCAGGCCAAGCTCGCTGGCCGGAGCCGCAACGGTTTCTTCTGCCCGCGGCTGCAGTTTGATCCGCCGCTTGAGCAGGCGGGGATACAAAAACAAGGGCAGAAGCAAAATTGCTTGGAAAATCGTGATCAAGAGCAGCAGAGTCAGCCGGTACTGGCTGGCCAGATAGTATTCCGCCAGCCAGAACAAAAAGAGCAGCAGCAGCTTCATCGTCTGAAACCAAGCCCCGGCGCCTTGACGCTCTTCAGCAAAGCCGCAGCCGCTTCGCTGGCGTCCATGCCGGCAGCCTGCTCGCTCAAAATCAGCCGGTGGCGCATGACGTAGGGATACTGCTCCTGGATGTCGGCCGGGGTGACGAAGTCGCGGCCGTCCAAGTAGGCGCTGGCCTTGGCCAGGCGGATCAAGGCCACGGAAGCGCGCGGCGAGACCCCCAGCTTGACCAGGGAGCTCTCCCGGCTGGCCCGCACCAGCTTGATGGCGTATTCAGCGAGCTCGCTGGCGACGTAGACCTTTTTGACCGCGCTGATGGCCGCCTCAACGCCAGCTGCGTCCATAACCTGCGGCAGGCTGGCAGCAGGCGCGTTTTCCACCAGGCGCAGCTCAGACTCAAAGTCGGGATAGCCGATGGAGAGGGAAACCATGAACCGGTCCACTTCGGCTTCAGGCAGCGGCTGCGTGCCGATGCTGCCCAGCGGGTTTTCCGTGGCTAAAACGACGAAGGGCTTGGGCAACTGGCGGCTGGTCCCTTCAACCGACACGCTCCCTTCTTCCATGGCTTCCAGCAGCGCCGCCTGCGTCTTCGGGCTGGTCCGATTGATTTCGTCGGCCAGGAAGATGTTGGCAAACAGCGCCCCTTCCCGGTAGTGAAATTCCTGGTCTTTTGGCGAATAGATGCTGAAGCCGGTCAAGTCAGCCGGCATCGTGTCATTGGAAAAAGACACGCGCTTGCTGCTGAGCCCCAGGACTTGGGCAAAAGCCTTGACCAGGGTCGTCTTGCCGACCCCGGGAATGTCGACCAGCAAAACGTGTCCTTCAGCCAGAACCGTCAGCATGATCTCCCTGACGACGGCTTCCTTGCCCAAGATCTGCTGGTTGACGGCTTGCAAGACCTGCTCGATTTCTTCGTTCATGTAATTTGCCCCCTTTTTTCTCGCGGTAAATAAAAGGACTAACTTCCGGGCCCAGGGCCCGGCGGTTAGTCTTTCAGATTCTTTTAATTTATTATAGTGGCCTGCTTCTCAGCCGGCCAATAATCTGTTGGCATATTGGTATGCTTTTGTGGAATAGTCGTTCAAGCAAAAAAGACATCAAGCCAATGCTTGATGTCTGCTAGTGGGTCGTCAGGGGATCGAACCCTGGACACCCGGATTAAGAGTCCGGTGCTCTGCCAGCTGAGCTAACGACCCGAATGGGTTTAAAATTTAGCCGCGCCTAAACGCGTATGGGTCGTCAGGGGATCGAACCCTGGACACCCGGATTAAGAGTCCGGTGCTCTGCCAGCTGAGCTAACGACCCAAGTGGGTTTAAAATTTAGCCGCGCCTAAGCGCGTATGGGTCGTCAGGGGATCGAACCCTGGACACCCGGATTAAGAGTCCGGTGCTCTGCCAGCTGAGCTAACGACCCAAGTGGGTTTAAAATTTAACCGCGCCTAAGCGCGTATGGGTCGTCAGGGGATCGAACCCTGGACACCCGGATTAAGAGTCCGGTGCTCTGCCAGCTGAGCTAACGACCCAAGTGGGCTGCGGCTGACTTAAGTCAACCGACATTTATTTATTATACAGAAATGCGACAGGATTGCAAGGATTTTGGCAACTTTTTTGCTCAAAAACTTTTCTCCCCCGTCTCAGCCCGGCTTAAACTGTCTCTTTTTGCCCTATTCCTGCCAAAAAGCTCCCCGCGGGGCCACTTCCAGCCGGCGGATCTCGTCTTTCAGCCCCGCCTCGCGCACGGCGTCAATGAAATCGCTGATGTGCTGCGGATCCACCAGGCTCATGATCGTCGGGCCGGCCCCGGACAGGTAGGTCGCCACCGCCCCGTGCTCATGGCCCAGGTTGCGGATGATCTCCAGTTCCGGGACCAGGCGGCTGCGGTAGCGTTCATGGAAGAGGTCGGCCTCCATCAATTCGCCCGCCTTCTCATAGTCCTGGGCAAACAGGGCTGCCACCGCCGTGTTGGCCACGGCACTGGCCTGAACC
>NZ_BOCG01000553.1 GCF_016587775.1 Lactobacillus nasalidis
TGCCTTCCAGCCCATGGCCAAGCCGGACCAGAAGGAAGAAGAATAGTTTTTGGCACAAAAAAGCTGCTGACCTTGCGTCAGCAGCTTTTTGCTTGGAGATTCACTTGTAAGTCATTATTGCTTGTTCTGGTCGGTGAAGTCGATCACCAGGTGCTCGTTGACGAAGGCTTCCAGGCCCAAAGGACTCAGTTCGCGGCCGTAGCCGGACTTCTTGACCCCGCCGAAAGGCAGGCTGCCGTCAGTGATCCAGCGGCCGTTGATGACCGTCATCCCCGTTTCGATCTGGGCAGCGACTTCTTCG
>NZ_BOCG01000554.1 GCF_016587775.1 Lactobacillus nasalidis
CTGCGGGTGTATTCCTCGATCAGCAGTCCCTGGCCGACGGCCGCGGCGGCCTGCTTGTCGGCAACTTTCTTGGGTCGTTTGTCAAAGCCGAGGCGGCGGAAACCGGCCGCGATGGATCCTGAAGTTACCAGGACCAGCTTGTAGCCGGCCTGGTGCAGCTGAGCCAGCTGCCGGGTAATTTTCTTGATCTTCTCTGGATCCAGGCCGCCGGCCGGGCTGGTCAGCGAGGAGGTCCCTACTTTAAAAACGATCAGGTTCTCTTTCATTCTT
>NZ_BOCG01000555.1 GCF_016587775.1 Lactobacillus nasalidis
ATCCTCAGGTGAGCGAGAGAACTCTCGTTAAGGAACTCGGCAAAATGGCCCCGTAACTTCGGGAGAAGGGGCGCTGGTCGCAAGATCAGCCGCAGTGAAAAGGCCCAAGCAACTGTTTATCAAAAACACAGGCATCTGCAAAATCGTAAGATGAAGTATAGGTGCTGACACCTGCCCGGTGCTGGAAGGTTAAGAGGAGAGCTTAGCTGCAAAGCGAAGGTTTGAATTGAAGCCCCAGTAAACGGCGGCCGTAACTATAACGGTCCTAAGGTAGCGAAATTCCTTGTCGGGTAAGTTCCGACCTGCACGAAAGGTGTAATGATTTGGGCACTG
>NZ_BOCG01000556.1 GCF_016587775.1 Lactobacillus nasalidis
TGCCAGCCAGAAGATCATCTCCAGCGCGGTTCAAGGCGCCGACAGCGTCGACGAGATCCTCAGCAACGCGGAAAACGAGATCATGAGCGTCTCCAACGAAAAGGGGAGCGGCGGCTTTCACCGGATCGAGGATCTGGTCCGGGGAGCCATGGAACAGGTCTCGCAGAACGCCAAGAACCAGGACGCGGTCACTGGCTTGCGGACGGGCTTTTCCTATCTGGACGAGATGACGACTGGGCTGCATGATGACGAACTGATCATTCTGGCCGCCCGGCCGGGTGTCGGGAAGACTTCTTTTGCCATGAACATCGCCAAGAACGTCGGCATCAACGAGAAGCTGCCGGTGGCGGTCTTCTCCCTGGAAATGTCCGGTGAGCAGCTGGTGCAGCGGATGCTGGCCTCAACGGGCCTGATCGACTCCCAGCACCTC
>NZ_BOCG01000557.1 GCF_016587775.1 Lactobacillus nasalidis
TCGGCCGCCGGCTGCCAAAGGGCGCCAAAGTCAGCCGCTAATTTCAGACAAAAAAAGACCTGCACCTTGCGTGCAGGTCTTTTAATTTGCCCTTGCTAATAAACCGGCCGATCGTAGCCAGCCGTTTCCGGCTGCGAGATGCCGACGCTGGCCCGGGAATAGCGGCCAGGCTCAGCCATGATCTTCAAGACCAGGTCAGCCACGCTGGCCCGGGAAACGGACGTGCCGACGAATTCGTCATAACGGCCGGTCAGCGCGTACTTGACGTCTGGCCAGTCGGTCAAAGCCGGCATTCTGATCAAGGTGTAGTCCAGGTCAGCTTCTTCCAGCCGGTGGGCTGCCTCCCGCGCCGGCAAAAAGCGGCCTGAGCCGACCCATTCGTCGACCCAGGTGCCGAATTCGCCGGGAATTTCATAGTACAGGCCGGCCAGGCTCAACTCGATCACCCGGTCAAAGCCGTTTTCCCGGGCAGCCTTGACCAGGTTGCGGCTGATCACCGTAAACTTCTTGTCGTCGACCTTGCCCAAAAAGACCAGGTCAGCATCCTTGGTTACTTCCAGGATTTTTTCCAGGTCGGTCGCCGGACCAGTCACCAGTTCTGCCCGGTCTGCCGGCAAATCCGGCAGCAGTTCCGGCCGCTGGGTCAGCAGGGTCAGCTGCACGTCCGCGAATTTCGGATCGGTCAGCAGCTGCTTGATTACCAGACGGGAAATCTGCCCGGTCGGGTGCAAGATTACATACTTTTTCATAAACAAATCCTTACTATTGCCCTTGACAATTAAAAAATTTCTTACAACTTACACCATTAATTGTACTCGTTTCAAGCGCTTTCGCAAACCGCCCGCTTACAGCTGCTCAATCAAGGCCTGGCAGCCGCGGCTGATTTCATCGAAAGCCAGGGCAAAGTCATTGCTGTACCAAGGATCGTCGATGTCATCGTAGCTGCCGGCAAATTGCAGCAGCTTGTATTCTTTATGGTCAGGGTCGCCGCCGCAGATCTGGTTCATGGCCAGGAAGTTCTCGCTGTCCATGGCGATCAGGTAGTCGTAGCGGTCATAATCCTCTCGCTTAAGCAGAGTCGCCTGGTGCTGGCCAAACGGGACTCCCCGCCGGGTCAGCTCTCTTTGGGCCCGCGGGTCCATCGGGTTGCCGATACCGCCGGAAATTTCATCAGCAGTGACGGCCGCGGAGGCAACCTCGACCCGGTCGGCCATTCCCCGCTGCTCGAGCAGCTGCTTCATGATAAATTCAGCCATTGGCGACCGGCAAATATTGCCGTGACACAAAAACAAAATTCTCTGCATTTTTTGCCTCTTTCCTAAAGTGTAGAAAATATTATACCATGTTCATTTTTTGAAGAAAAAAGAGACGCATCCTGGCGTCTCTTTGTTATTCTTTGCCCAAACTAGCGTAATATTCCGTCTTTCGGTCGCTCAGCTCCTGGTCCAGCTGCTTGGCGGCATCAAAGATGTGGCGCGGATAGTCGCAGACTTTCCCTGTCCACAGCAGTTTGACCAGCTTCTCGCCGGCCTGCCGCTTCTCCAGTTCAGCCTGCCGCTTTTCCAGCTCGGCTTCGCTGGCCTCAGGCAGGACTGCCACGAACTCTTCCCCACTGATCCGGTAGAGCTGGCGGCTGTCAAAGCTGACGCTCAGCCAGTCGGCCGTCTGCTGCAAGAGCAGGTTGCCTTCCTGCGGACCATGATCGGCGTTGTAGTC
>NZ_BOCG01000558.1 GCF_016587775.1 Lactobacillus nasalidis
CCGGCTTCAATATCATCAATGTCGGCCGCCTGGAAAAGGTCAAGGGGCAAGACCTTCTGCTCAAGGCTTTTAAAGCGGCTGATTTGCCAAAAGCCCACCTCTACATTGCCGGCAGCGGCAGCCAGGAAGAGAATCTGAAGAAACTGGCGCAAGACTTGGCCTTAACGGACCAGGTGACTTTTACCGGCTTTCTGACTCAAGAAAAATTAGGACAGCTCTACCGGAAGATGGACCTGGCGGTCTTGAGCTCTTATTCAGAAAGCTTCCCCCTGGTTTTATTGGAAGCAGCCGACAACCTGGTCCCGCTTTTGTCCACTGACGTGGGCGGGGCCAAAGAGCTGATTCCAGAAGGAAAAGGCTGGGTCGTGCCGGTCAAAGATGAAAAGGCGCTGGCCGAGCAATTAAAAGCAATTGCCGCTTGGCCAAAAGAAGAACTAGCAGCTCTTGCCCAAGCTGAAAAGACCTATGCCAGCCAGCACTTTTCCCTAAAGCGGCAACTGGCTGACGTTCTGGCCGGCTACCAGGCCTGCCTGCAAGGAGAAAAAGCATGATTCCTAAAATTATCCACTATGTCTGGGTAGGCGGCAATCCCAAGTCCAAGACCATCCAGACCTGTCTGGCCTCTTGGCAAAAGCGCCTGCCGGACTACCAAATCATCGAATGGAACGAAGACAAGCTGGATCTGAATGCCAACAAGTATGTGGCCCAGGCCTACCAGGCCAAGAAGTGGGCCTTTGTTTCCGACTATGTCCGGGCCAAGGCCCTCTATGAAATGGGCGGGATCTACCTGGACACCGACGTCATGGTCTTAAAGGACTTTGACGACTTGCTCAGCGACCGGGCCTTTATCGGTTTTGAAAACAAGGACTATCTGTCCGCCGCCATCATCGCGGCGGAAAAGGGCCATCCTTTCATGGCTGACATCCTCCACTACTACGACGACCTGGATTTTTCCTTTGACCAAAAGAACCAGCTGGCCGGGGTCAACTCCTTGTCAGTCACGGAAATTCTCAAGGATAAGTATGGCTTAAAGACTGGCAACCAAGAGCAGGTATTAAAGGAAGGCATTCACGTTTATCCAGACGGGGTTCTCTGCAACCCCTCGCCTCAGTCCCGGTCCATCCACCTCTTTACCGGGACCTGGCTGGAAGGGAAAAATTCCTGGAAGCACGACCTGGTGACCTTTTTGAAATTACATATTCGCAGTCAAAAAACTGCGAAAATTTACTATCAGCTCTTCAGACGCTAATTTTTTAAAGAATCTCGTGAAAATACATTTCTGAAAACAGAGACTGCATTTTTTGAGTATAATAAAAGATAGAAAAAATTAAGTACAAGATTGCGAGGCAGCAAATGAGAGAGTTGCAAAAGAAAATTGTCGAATATGAGCACGTTTTGCCGGAAATCGATCCCCAGGAAGAAATCCGCAAGACCGTAGATTTCTTGAAGGGTTACCTGAAGGCCAATCCCTTCTTGAAGTCTTACGTTTTGGGCATTTCCGGGGGCCAGGACTCAACCTTGACCGGGAAGCTGACCCAGATGGCAATTTCTGAAATGCGGGAAGAAACTGGCGATGACAGCTACAAGTTCATTGCCGTCCGCCTGCCATACGGCGTTCAGGCTGATGCTGCAGACGCCGCAGACGCGGTAGCCTTCATCAAGCCGGACGTGGACTTGATTGAAAACATCAAGCCGGCCACTGACGCCATGGTGGAAACTCTGAAGGAAACTGGCGTGGACATGACCGACTTCAACAAGGGCAACATCAAGGCCCGGCAAAGAATGGTCATGCAGTATGCCATTGCCGGGGCCAACCAAGGGGCGGTAGTCGGCACCGACCACGCGGCGGAAAACATCTCCGGCTTTTACACCAAGTACGGCGACGGAGCGGCTGACTTGACCCCGCTTTTCCGTTTGGACAAGCGGCAGGGCAAGCAGCTTCTGGCTGCCTTGGGCTGCCCGGAACACCTTTATTTGAAGGCGCCAACGGCCGACCTGGAAGAAGAAAAGCCATCCCTGCCAGATGAAGTTGCCTTGGGCGTGACTTACGATGAAATCGACGACTACCTGGAAGGCCGGGAAGTCAGCGACAAGGCAGCGGAAAGAATCGAAGAATTGTGGACCAAGAGCGAGCACAAGCGTCATTTGCCGGTCACGATTTTTGACGATTATTACAAAAAATAAGGGCAAATTTGGTGAATTACTTGTTTAAAGCGCCAATTTTTGCTATATTAATCATGTCATAAGGGAGTAACGGCAAGCATAGCTTGCGACAAGCCCAACAGCCGGGAGCCGCGTTGGTTTCCTGGGCTTGTCTTAATTAGTGAGACTTATGTGCTTTTTAAAGGGGCACGTAAGTCTCTTTTCTTTTTTGAAGGAGGAAAATACTGTGGCTAAGAAGTATTACAGCCAGGACATCCCAGGCACTTTGGCCGAGTTTGACTCAGACGCCAACCACGGGATCAGTTCGGCTGAAGCCAAGAAGCGCCTGGACCAGTACGGCCCGAACGCTTTGGCCGGCAAGAAGAAACGTTCAATGTTTGCCCGCTTCATGGACCAGTTCAAGGACTTGATGATCATCGTCCTGCTGGTTGCCGCTGTCTTGTCCGGGGTAGTTGCCCAGGAATGGACTGACGCGGGGATTATTTTGGTGGTCGTGCTTTTGAACGCGATCTTGGGCGTGATCCAGGAAGCCCGGTCAGAAGCCGCGATTGAAGCCTTGAAGGACATGTCCACGCCGAGCGCCAAGGTGCGCCGGGACGGAGCGGTAGTTGAAGTTCCGTCAACGGACATCGTGCCGGGCGACGTGGTCTTGCTGGAAGCCGGCGACGTGGTCCCGGCCGACCTGCGTCTTTTGGTAGCGGAAAGCTTGAAGATTGAAGAAGCTGCCTTGACCGGGGAATCAGTTCCAGTTGAAAAGAGCAACGAAACCCTGCAAGGGGATGACATTGCCTTGGGCGACCGGATCAACATGGCCTACTCCAGCACCAACGTGACCTACGGGCGCGGGGAAGGCGTGGTTGTTGCGACAGGGATGAACACGGAAGTCGGCAACATCGCCAAGATGCTGAACGAAGCTGATGAAACCGACACGCCTTTGAAGCAGAACTTGAACCAGCTGGGCAAGACCCTGACTTACATGATCCTGGCCATCTGCGTGGTCGTCTTCATTATCGGGGTCATCCGGAACCCGCAGCATGAACCGATGAATGCCCTCTTGATCGACATGTTCTTGACGGCGGTTTCCCTGGCGGTTGCCGCGATTCCAGAAGGTCTGCCGGCGATCGTGACGATCATTTTGGCCCTGGGCACCCAGACCATGGCTGACCACAAGGCCATCGTCAGAAAGCTGCCAGCCGTAGAAACCTTGGGGGCAACGGACATCATTGCTTCTGACAAGACTGGTACCTTGACCCAGAACCGGATGACGGTGGAAAAGGTCTACTACGACGGCATTTTGCATGATGCCAGCGACGACATCGACTTAAGCAACCAGGCCTTGATTACCATGCTTTTGGCCAACGACACCAAGATTCAAGACGGCGGGGAGCTCTTGGGGGACCCAACCGAAACTGCCCTGGTGCAATATGGCTTCCATAAGGATCTGCCAGTTAATGACTTTTTGGCAGAACACCCACGGGTAGCGGAAGTGCCATTTGACTCTGACCGGAAACTGATGAGCACGATCAACAAGTTTGACGGCCAGTTCATGGTTGCCGTCAAGGGCGCGCCGGACATGCTTTTGGAAAGAGTCAAGTATGTCAACATCAACGGCGAGCTGAGCGAAATCAGCGATGAACAAAAGCAGGCCATTTTGGCAAGCAACAATGATATGGCCAAGCAGGCCCTCCGGGTTCTGGCCATGGCTTACAAGGTTGTCGACGAGCCATACGCTGACCCGACGACTGACAATGTTGAACAAGATCTGATCTTTGCCGGTCTGGTCGGCATGATCGACCCAGAGCGGCCGGAAGCCAAGGATGCCATCGCGGAAGCTCACCGGGCAGGGATCAGAACGATCATGATTACTGGTGACCACCAGGTTACGGCGCAGGCGATTGCCGAACGGCTGGGCCTGGTTGAAAAGGGCCGTGACGATGCCGTGATTACCGGGGCGCAATTGGATAAGCTGAGCGACGACTACTTCACCAAGCATGTCGGTGACTACAGCGTTTATGCCCGGGTTTCACCAGAACACAAGGTTAGAATCGTGAAGGCCTGGCAGGCAAATGGCAAGATCGTGGCCATGACTGGTGACGGGGTCAACGACGCGCCGAGTCTGAAGCAGGCCGACATCGGGGTCGGCATGGGGATTACCGGTACGGAAGTCTCCAAGGGCGCGGCTGACATGGTGCTGGCTGACGACAACTTCGCGACGATCGTGGAAGCAGTCAAGCAAGGGCGGAAGGTCTTCGCCAACATTCAGAAGGCGATTCTGTACTTGATGAGCTGCAACGTCGGCGAAGTATTGACGGTCTTCTTGATGACTTTGCTGGGCTGGGATGTTTTGAAGCCGGTACAGCTTTTGTGGATCAACTTGGTAACTGACACCCTGCCGGCTATTGCCTTGGGGGTTGAACCGATTGAAAAGGGGATCATGAACAAGAAGCCGCGGGGGAAGAACTCCAACTTCTTCTCAGGCGGCGTGGCCAGCTCGATCATCTACCAGGGGATCCTGGAAGGCGCCCTGGTATTGACGGCTTACGGTTTAGGCCTGCACGTTCTGCCGCGGGGGACTAACCCGCACGAAGACGCGCTGACCATGGCCTTCTTGACTTTGGGTCTGATTCAGCTCTTCCACGCGGTCAACTCCAAGTACGTGAAGCAGTCAATCTTCCAGAAGAGCACTTTTGCCAACAAGTGGTTCAATGGCGCGATTATTCTGTCAGCCTTGATTATGGCGGCAGTTGAATTGCCATTCTTGACCAAGGTCTTTGCAGTTTCAGAATTGCACCTGGACCAATGGCTGACTGTTTTGGGGATGGGCGTTTTGATGATCGTGATCGTCGAAATCGTCAAGTTCTTTGAGAGAAAAGCTGATCAACGGAACAATTAAAGATAATAATTCACAAAAATGCCTGGACGTAAGTCCGGGCATTTTTTGCTGCGCGAAAAAGGCAAGGTAAAATTGGAAAGAGCATAATACTAGTGGCGAAAAACGTACTTAATGTGTTTGATTATATGTAAGAGATAGCAGGTAGGTTTTAAGTTGAATTAGCGTAGGGAAAGCCAGAACTTTGCTTTAGGTTAGAGCGCAAATTTTAGTCATACTTCAGAAACATATGTTTGGGGATCTGCAGGAATACGTGCTAAAATATTCCTCGAAACAAAGATTGAGAATGATATGGTTCTGAAAGCTGGTGAATTAAATGGCTGAACAGGCAGAAGAAGTACCGTCTAAATTAATTCAGACAAGAGTCTATGAACTACATC
>NZ_BOCG01000559.1 GCF_016587775.1 Lactobacillus nasalidis
TCTTGCCAAAGGCATCGCTGGGTAGCTATGTGCGGACGGGATAAGCGCTGAAAGCATCTAAGTGCGAAGCCCCCCTCAAGATGAGATTTCCCATTTCTTCAAGAAAGTAAGACACCTCAGAGACGATGAGGTAGATAGGCCGGGAGTGGAAGAAGCGTGAGCTTTGGAGCGGACCGGTACTAATCAGTCGAGGACTTGACCAAGAAGAGCGAAGCAAT
>NZ_BOCG01000560.1 GCF_016587775.1 Lactobacillus nasalidis
GGCCGGCACGGCCGGAGTGCCCGAATTAAGGACCCTGCAGCTCATGCAGCTGAAAAACGTGGCCGTCGTGGTCACCAGGTATTTCGGCGGCATCAAGCTGGGCGCCGGCGGCCTCATCCGGGCCTATTCCGGCAGCGTCAGCGAGGCGGCCAAGGCCATCGGCGTCGTCAAGCGGGTCCTGCAGCAGGAGCTGATCTTTACCATCCCCTACAACCGCTATGACAAGGTCGACCACTTCCTCAAGGAGCGCGAAATTTACGTGGCCGGCACCGAATACGGCGTCAGCATCACCATCTCCGTCTATCTTGACCTGGAGCAAGTCGCTTCCTTCATTGCGGATCTGACCGAGCTCTTGAACGGGGAACCAGACTTGATCAAGGGCGACCAGCGCTACAATGAGATTCCTGTCAAGGAAATCGGCCCGCGCGAAAAAAATGACTGATTTTCCGGCACGCAAAAAACGGCCAGGCTGAAGCCTGGCCGTTT
>NZ_BOCG01000561.1 GCF_016587775.1 Lactobacillus nasalidis
CCAAAGAATGAATAATCAGATACCGTGCTACGACATCTTTGCCATCAGCACTTTTCACTTCTTTGACCCTCGCGTTTTGTGGTGTCACGTAAAAGGTATGACGTCTGCTTTTCTTCAAGTAACGTGGAATTCTCGGCCTGCCGGTAAATTTCTGTGGTGCTATTTTGTAAGATTGCAAGGCACAGAACCAGGCCTTCCAAACCGCGGCTACTTCTTTAAGTGTCTGTTGAGCACATTGAACAGTGGGCATCTGACCATAAAGCATAAGCTCATTGGCATTTCTTTTATTCTTGAAGATCCTGTCCAAGCCCTCATAATAAATCGATCCTTTTCTCTTGAAAAGGGCTTGTCTGAGCTGATACAAAGCGGCGTTATAAATCTTATGAGCAATTTCTGCCG
>NZ_BOCG01000562.1 GCF_016587775.1 Lactobacillus nasalidis
CCAAAAAAATAAGCCTGGATCAAAATCCAGACTTATCTTCCATTCTATTTCTTTTTGCGAGTAAAGAAGAGTTTAATCGTGCCCCAAACTCCCAAAGCCTGCCGCATGTGGTCGGCCGGGACGTACTTGCGGATAGCCCGCAGAGTTCTCTTTGGATCCTTAGTGATGAAGATGAACTTGCCATCTTTCTTGGTCCGAATTTCAAAGCGGGGAATGTACTTCCCTTTGAAATGGACATCGGCCACCACATAAGTCACCTGATCCCAAGGAATCTGAATGTAGTCTTCAACATTCTTCTCATTATAGAATTCAAAAGCTTCATCGCCGATCATGACTTTGCCATAGGTAGACATGGCCCGGAACCAAGTTCCTTGTACAGCCAGATCAACGGTTTTATTCATTGATTGAGCCATTTGTTAATCTTACATCAAGCCCCATACGTGGAAGAGGATACCAACAACGAAGATCCCCAAGATGATGATGATTGGAGAAACTTTCTTCTTCAAGAGCCACATGCAGAGGAAGGTCAGCAGCAGACCTGCCAAACCTGGGATCAGCATGTTCAAGTTGTCTTGCAGAGTAGTAACCTTGGTCTTACTCAAGGACAGACCAGCTGCTTGTTGGGTCAAAGCTTGCTTGATACCAGCAGCGCCGCTTGGCAGCTTGGACCAGTCGATGTAGCCACCCTTTTGGATTGGCACTTCAGAAACCTTCAGAGTGAAGGTGATGCTTACCCAACGTTCGATCAAGGCACCCAGGACGAACATACCCATCATGGCAGCCCCACGGGTAACCTTCTTCAGCAAACCGCCTGAAAGGTCGGCGCTGATAGCGGCACCAGCCTTGTAACCCAATTCTTGAGTGTACCACAAGAAGGCGATACGGATCAGGTTCCAAAGAACAAAGAAGAGGATTGGCCCGATAATGTTGCCGTTGATGGCCATTGAGGCACCAAGGGCACCAAGGATTGGACGAACAGTGTACCAGAAGACTGGGTCACCAACACCGGCCAAAGGCCCCATCATACCAACCTTAACACCTTGGATGGCTTCGTCGTCAACATCAACGCCATTGGCCTTGTCTTCTTCCAGGGCCAGGGTAACACCGATGATTGGTGAAGCCAAGTAAGGGTGAGTGTTAAAGAAGACCAGGTGACGTTGCAGAGCAGCAGCCATGTCTTCCTTGTTTGGGTACAGCTTTCTTAAAGCTGGGATCATACTGTAGACCCAACCACCGTTCTGCATTCTTTCGTAGTTCCATGAACCTTGCAGAAGTTGTGAGTGCCACATAACGTCCCAACGATCACGCTTTGATAAAGTTACTTTCTTTTCAGTCATGATTTATCTCTCCTTTCTGGCTTGATTTCTAATAGTCATCAATGATGTCGCCCAGCGGGTCACCAGTACCAGCTGCAGCAGCATCGCCAGAACCCTTGCTTACCTTGTCTTCCAAAGCAAGGTACATCAGGGCCAGGGACAAACCAATCGCACCCAAGGCGATCAAAGTCAAGTCTTGTACGCCGGCCAAAGCAAAACCAATGGCGAAGAATGGCCATACTTCACGGCTGGCCATCATGTTGATAACCATAGCGTAACCTACGGCAACAACCATACCACCACCGATGGTCATACCATCTGACAGCCATGACGGCATAGCAGCCAGGGCGCTTCTAACAGTTGAAGTAGGGATAGCCAGCAGGCAGGCTGATGGAATGGCGATACGCAGACCCTGCAAGCAGACAGCGATCCATTGCCATACGTTGATCATGCGCCAGTTGCCTTCTTCAGCGTGCTTGTCCATGATGTGGACAATGGCAGTTGAGATGGTCCGGACCAACATGGTCAAGAACAAGCCGGCAACGGCCAAAGTAATGGCCAAACCGGTAGCAGTACCGATACCCTTAGTGCCTTGACCACCCTTGATCAGGATGATGGCTGAGGCAACGGCTGCCAAAGCGGCGTCAGGCGCAACGGCAGCACCGATGTTGGCCCAACCCAAAGCGATCATTTGCAAAGAACCGCCGAGCATAATACCCAGGGTAAGATTGCCAGTAACTAAACCGATTAAAGTACATGCAACCAATGGTTGGTGGAATTCCCATTCATCCAGGATACCTTCCATCCCGGCCAGGAAAGCTACCACAATCACCAGGATGATTTGAATAGCATTTAAGTCCATTTTTTACTCCTTTTCCCACTACTTTTGTTCATCAAGCAGGCTTTGTGCCTTCTTCAGAATTGAATCCATGTTTTCTGGGTTATCTGAAGGAACCTTGCGGACATCGAACTTGATGCCCATCTTTTCGAGTTCACGGAAAGTGTCGACGTCAGTCTGGTCCATTGACAAAACAGTGTTGGCGTTAACCTTGCCCTTGCTGTATGACATGGAGCCGACGTTCAAAGTCTTGATATCTACGCCGTTCTTGATCGTTTGCAAAGCATCTTCTGGGTTTTCAAACAACAAGAAGGCATGAGTAGTACCAAAACGCGGGTCCTCAGAAATTTCCTTCATCTTCTTCAGCGGAACGGTGTGTGCTACCGTGCCGGCTGGAGCAGCTTCACGAATCATGCTCTTGCGCAGGTCGTCCTTGGCAACCTTGTCAGAAACCACGATAACCCGGTCCGGGTGCAGTGATGGAATCCAACCAGTTGCAACTTGCCCGTGCAACAGACGTGAGTCAATTCTGGCACCAACGATCTTGATGTGACCGTCGCCCAAAACAGTCCCTTCTGGGATTGCTTCCTTAGGTGCGCCAGCTGCTGCAGGTGCGGCTGCGGCCTTTTCTTCTGCTGGCATTAAGCTTTCAGGCTTGGTCTTGATACCATCCTTGGCTGGCTTAATGATCGCAGTAGCGATTTCTTGCGCGGTAGCCTTGTCATTGATCATTCTTTGGGTCAAGGCTTCAACTACCATCGGCAAGTTCAAACCAGAAACGATTGCCCACTTGTCGTGACCATCGAGCAAACCGTTTGCTTGGTTGAAAGGCGTGCCACCCCACAGGTCAACCAGGAACAAAACTTCTTCCTGGTCTGCAAAAGAAGCAATCGCTTCATTCATCTTACCCTTGATATCATCTGGGCCTTCAGAAGGCTTCAGAATGACATGGGCAAAATTGTCTTGTGGGCCAAAGAGCATTTGTGCGGATTCGGCAATGCCGTCCGCAAAACCGCCATGGCTAGCTAAAACAATTCCTACCATGATATTTCCTCCTCAAAAACTTCGGTACATTCCTATTATACAATAAAAAGCGCTTACGTAAAGCACTTTCTTGAAACCTTTTTCAGTGTTTTGGTAAATTTATCTTTTTGCCTGAAAAGCTATTGCAAAAAACAAAAAACAAGCCCAAAATTGCATTTTTTAGAAAAATACCGGCATTAAAATAAAAAAGCAAAAGGAAATATGCGCAAACAAAAAACAACGGCCAACTGGTTCAAGTTGGTCGTTGCCTTATAATTAAACAGCTTGTACGGAGTAGCAGAGATTCGAACTCTGGCGCCGGTTTCCCGACCTACACCCTTAGCAAGGGCGCCTCTTCAGCCACTTGAGTACTACTCCAAGTCATGTATGTTAATATTAGCAAACTTTTCCGGACTCGTCAAACTTTTTTGGCAGCTTCCGGCTTTTTTCTTTTTCCGGATCCGGTTGGATGAAAGTACAGCATTTCTTTCATAACCTCCAGATATCAAACCCTGATTTGATGAGAAAAAAATTAAGCAAAACCGTTGCTTAAAGCAAAAGTTAATGCTATAGTAAAAAACAAGTATTTCGAGTAATCGTTCAGTAGCGGCATGGCTCAGCGCTCAGAAAACCGGTGGTTGATGCGAACCGGACAGGCCCTGCCCGTGAATTACGCGATCAAGTTGCTCGGACGGACCAGCACCGTTAACGCTGAAACGAGTGCAGCCATGCTGCGAAGTTGGGTGGTACCGTGCCTTGCAGGCGCCCCAGCTGAGTCAAACCGACTCGGCTGGGGCT
>NZ_BOCG01000563.1 GCF_016587775.1 Lactobacillus nasalidis
ATGTTATTCATGAGTGAATACATAGCTTATGAAAGGAACACGCAGTGAACTGAAACATCTAAGTAGCTGCAGGAAGAGAAAGAAATTCGATTTCCCAAGTAGCGGCGAGCGAACAGGAAAGAGCCCAAACCGGCAGATTTATCTGCCGGGGTTGTAGGACTGAGTCATGGCACTTCAGAGGATAGCAGAAGCATTTGGGAAAATGCGCCA
>NZ_BOCG01000564.1 GCF_016587775.1 Lactobacillus nasalidis
GGGGCGCTTTTCTCCGCCGTTTTGCCGGCGCAGCCGGGCCAGGTCCTTAGCGCTGGGGGCTTTGATGGCCGGATGCTTGACCAAGCTGGCCAGGCTCACGAACTGGTATTTCTTTTTCCGGGCTTTCGCGGCAAATGCCGCCATTTTTCCAGCGGCTTCAGGCTTAAAAAGGCAAAAGCCGCCCGGACGGATCTTCAGCTGCCGGGCTGGCTGCACCGGAATCAAGTCGGTCTGCCAGCAAGCCCGGCGGACGGCACTGGTTTGATCGCCGCTGGTCAGCACGTAGGCAGACGGGGTTAAAGAATAGGCAGCCAGCCGCTGCTGGCCCTTGCTCAGCGCCTGGTAGGCGGCCCAGTTGCTTTTCAAAGCCGACCGGCTGGTCAGCTCCAAGTCGTAGCCATCCTGCTTGATCCGTTTGATCAATTGCTCAGGAGTCTGCTCATCAACCAAAAAGCTGGCTTCCAGGCGGCTGGCCGCCAGCTTGGAGCGGACTTGCCGGTACTGGCGGCTGGTATGCACCGGGGCGATGATGAGCGCCATTTTGCGCTTGCTGGTCAAAGAGTAGCGGT
This sequence comes from Lactobacillus nasalidis, assembly GCF_016587775.1. Taxonomy (GTDB): domain Bacteria; phylum Bacillota; class Bacilli; order Lactobacillales; family Lactobacillaceae; genus Lactobacillus; species Lactobacillus nasalidis. Next base: position 570 of record NZ_BOCG01000564.1, read on the forward strand.
AGACCGCCGCC
>NZ_BOCG01000565.1 GCF_016587775.1 Lactobacillus nasalidis
TGCCACAAGGAGTCGTCCAGGTCGGCTTGCGGATAGTCGGCAAAAAAGCTGTCGATCGGCTGCACGTGCTCCAGCAGGTGGTCCGGATCAGCCGCCAGTTCTTCCAGGCTGACCGCATCAGCAAGGCTGTAGCCGGAGCTGGCGGTCCGGCGCAGCTTGGTCATGACCGCCGGCACGTCGAGCTTTTCGCCCAGGTCGTTGACCAGGCTGCGGACGTAGGTGCCTTTTGAGCACTCAACCCGGTAGGAAAAAGTCTGCCGGCCTTTGGCAGCGTCAAAGCGGCTGGGCGCGGTCAGCTCGTAGCGGGACACCGTCACCGTCCGCTCGGGCCGCTCAACCGGAATGCCGGCCCGGGCGTATTCGTAAAGACGCTTGCCGTTGACTTTGACAGCGGAATAGATTGGCGGCTTCTGGGTGATTTCGCCTGTCAGGCTTTGCATCGCGGCTTGCAGCTCCTGGTCGCTGAACGGCTCAGCCAGGGTCTGCTCCGCCAGCACCTGCCCCTCCAGGTCGTAAGAGTCGGTTGCCAGGCCCAGCATCCCTTCGCCCTCATAAGCCTTCGGGCGCTCATGCATCAGCTCGATCAGTTTGGTGGCCTGCCCCAGGGCAACCGGCAAAACGCCGGTCACTTCCGGGTCCAGCGTGCCCGCGTGGCCGATTTTTCTTTGCTTCAGCAGCTTGCGCAAATGATAAACCACGTCCCCGCTCGTCATGCCGGCGGCTTTGTCAATCACGATAATTCCGTTGATCATCTTGGTCTCCTTAAATTCATCAATTTTTTCCAACAAAAAAGCGCCCGAAGGCGCTTTTGCTAATTTTGCCGATCCTGTTCCTGCTTCTTTAAGTCAGCGATCAACCGGTCGATCTTGCTGCCGTAAATCACGGATTGGTCCCGCTTGAAAATCAGCTCTGGAACCTTGTACATGGTCAGGCTTTGCCCGAGCAAATGCCGCATGGTTCCCTTGGCCTTTTCCAAGCCGGCTTCCGCTTCGCGCTGCGCTTCTTCGTCTTCAGTCAGCAGGCTGTAGTAGACAGTCGCGTATGAAAAATCGTTGCTGCACTCTACGGCGGTAAAAGTTACGCCGGCAACCCGAGGATCGCGGATGTTCTTGCGAATGATCTTGGTGAGTTCACGCAGGATTTCGCCTTCTACCCGTCCTTTTCTATGCTTCATTTCAGCCTCCCGTTAGCTTGGCTTGACTTCTTGCATCTCGTAGACTTCAAGTTCGTCGCCTTCCTTGATGTCGTTGTAGTTTTCAATGGTCAGACCACAGTCAAAGCCAGCCTTGACTTCCTTGACGTCATCCTTGAACCGGCGCAGTGAGGCAACCTTGCCGTCGTACTTGACCACGCCGTCGCGGATGAGGCGAATGCCTGATTCTCTGGTCACATAGCCGCTGTCGACAAAGGCACCGGCGATGGTCCCAACCTTGGAAACCTTCCAGATTTCGCGGACCGTCAGGTTCCCGATAACCTTTTCTTCGTAAGTCGGCTCCAGCATCCCCTGCATTGCGGCCTTGACGTCGTCGATGGCCTTGTAGATGACGCTGTAAAGGCGGATATCAACGCCTTCTTGAGCCGCCTGGCTCTTGGCAGTTGCCGTTGGCCGAACGTTG
>NZ_BOCG01000566.1 GCF_016587775.1 Lactobacillus nasalidis
AAGCGAAGGTTTGAATTGAAGCCCCAGTAAACGGCGGCCGTAACTATAACGGTCCTAAGGTAGCGAAATTCCTTGTCGGGTAAGTTCCGACCTGCACGAAAGGTGTAATGATTTGGGCACTGTCTCAACGAGAGACTCGGTGAAATTATAATACCCGTGAAGATGCGGGTTACCCGCGACAGGACGGAAAGACCCCATGGAGCTTTACTGCAGTTTAATATTGGGTATCTGTCAAGCATGTACAGGATAGGTAGGAGCC
>NZ_BOCG01000567.1 GCF_016587775.1 Lactobacillus nasalidis
TTACTGCCGCGGCCGCGGCGCCCTGGTCGGGCCAGGACGTGGGTCGGCGGCCGGGTCCTTGGTGGCATATGCTCTGGGAATCACGCAGATCGACCCGCTGAAGTATGACCTGTTGTTTGAACGCTTCTTGAACCCGGCCCGGGCCAACATGCCAGACATCGACCTGGACTTCACCAGCAGCGGCCGGGATTTGGCCTTTGCCTATGTCAGAGAAAAATATGGCCGCCAACAGGAGTTCGGCCAGGGTTCAGACCTGGTGGCCCGGATTCTGGCCTTGACGAGCATGAAGGCCAAGAGCGTTTTGGACCGGGTCGGCCAGGTCTTCAAGCTGACTTTGCCCACGATCAGCCGGCTGAAAAAAGCCATGGGAAACGCCAAGAGCCTAAAGGAGGCCTACCAGCAGCCGGAATTCCGCTCGCTGATCGATGCCAGCTCCTTGACCCAGCTGCTTTACCAGACCGCCCGGCGCCTGGAGGGGCTGCCGGAAGATACCGGCACCCACGCGCCTGGCCTGGTGATCAGCCAGCAGCCTCTGTCAGCGAAAATCGGCCTGCTCAGCGGCAAGGAAGCGCCCTTGTGGACGGTCGAGCAGACCAAGAAATACGTGGAAAGCTACGGGCTGCTGAAGATCGACTTTTTGACCCTGGACAACCTGGAGCTGCTGGAACACGTTCTGGGTGAGATCAAGAAAAACGGCAGCGAGCTGCAGCTTGGCCGGCTGCCGCTGGATGATCCGGAAACTTTGCAGCTGTTTGCCCGCGGGGAAACGCAGCAGATTTTTCAGTTCAACTCCAGCGGGATGCAGAAAGTCCTCCAGCAGCTGCAGCCGCGGAATTTTGATGACCTGGCGGTGGCCGTGGCCCTTTACCGGCCGGGCCCAATCGCCAGCATCCCGCTTTACGTGGCCCGGAAAAACGGCATCGCCCCGGTGAGTTATCCGGATCCCAGTCTGCAGGGAGTACTGGGGCCGACTTATGGCATCTTCGTCTATCAAGAACAGGTCATGCAGACGGCGCAGATTTTTGCCGGCTTCAGCCTGGCCGAAGCCGATGTTTTCAGAAACGCGATTTCCAAGAAGGAAGCAGCCGTCTTGGCCAGGGAAAAAGGAAAATTCATTGCCGGCGCGGTCAAGCAGGGACACTCAAAGCAAACGGCCGAAGCAGTCTATGCCCTGATTGAGCCTTTTGCCAACTACGGCTTCAACCACTCCCACGCGGTGGCCTACGCGCTGCTTGCCTACTGGCAGGCCTTTTTGGCGGTGCACTTTCCGCGGGAGTTCTACCTGGAAAAAATCCGCTCCAGCCGCGCCAAAGAAAAAGGGGCCGTCATCCAGCAGGCCCGCCGGGCCGGAGTTGAGGTCTTCGGGCCAGACATCAATCTGAGCCAGGGCGAGGCCAGACTTTTTGAAGGCAGAATCTATCTGGGCTTAAAGGACATCTACGGCGTCAGCCAGACCTTTTTGGACCGCCTGCTGGCCTTGAAGCGGCCGATTACCAGCTTCTCGGCCTTTCTGCGCCAGCTGGATCCCGAGGACCTGAAGGAAAGGCAGATCGTGCCCTTGATTGAGGCTGGGGCCTTTGACCAGATCAGTTCCAACAGAAACAGCCTGCTGGTCAACTGCGACAACTTGATCAAAAACGCGCGCCTGACCCAAAAGAGCCTGCTGCTGCAGGACCTGTTGGCCGTCAAGGAAACTGCGGCCCCGCAGCCGACGGCCGCGGAAAAGATTGCCATGGAGGAAAAGGCCCTGGGATTCGCGGTGACGACCTCGCCTTTGGAACTGGCCAGCAAGATTCTGGCCAAGCGCTACGGGGCCAAAAGCTTTGCGGCTTTCGGGCTCGGCGAGAGCGGGACCGTGATCGCCCAGTTCTCCAGAAAAAACGACTGGCGCGTCAAGCGCGGCCGGCATGCCGGCGAATTGGGCAGCAATGCCGTCTTTACCGACGGCAGCAGCAGCGAGAAAGTGACCGTGTTTACTGACCAGTACCGCCGCTTTGCCCAGCTGCTGGCGCCTGACGGCTTGTATCTGCTGCAAG
>NZ_BOCG01000568.1 GCF_016587775.1 Lactobacillus nasalidis
CGGTCTGGCCGTGCCATTCTTCTGGTTCTTCGGCGTTCACGGCGGTTTGATCGTCGGCTCAGTTGCCGGTGCCTTCTTGATTCCAAACACCGCGGCCAACGCGGCTTTGTACCACGCCGGGAAATTGTCAGTTGCCCAAGGCGCTCACGTTATCACCAACGAATTCTACAACAACTTCATCAACTTGACCGGTTCAGGCATTACGATCGGTTTGGTTATCTTCACGGTTTGGTTTGCCAAGTCACAACAGATGAAAGCAAT
>NZ_BOCG01000569.1 GCF_016587775.1 Lactobacillus nasalidis
GCCGATCATTTCAAACAGGTCTTCCAGCTGGCCCTTGACATAGTAGAAGTCGATGGCTTCGTCCTGGTGCTGCCAGTTGCTCTCGCCGGCCTGGCCCACATAAGCGGCTGCCAGGTGTTCGTGTTCGTGGTAGCTGCCGCCTTCCATGTCGTAGACGCGGGCGTTTTCAAACAGCTGCAATTCGGTCTGCTTGCGGGCAAAGTTGTAGGCAATCGTGTCCAGCAGGCCGCAGATCAGGTTCTGGCGCATGGTCGTTCTGGAAGAGTTGAGCGGCCAGTTGACCTTGACCGGGGTAAGCGGCTGCTTGACGAAAGTGGTGGCCAGTTCTTCAGAAGTCAATGAGTAGTTGATCGTTTCGCTCAACCCCTGCCCTTCCAGCAGGCCGCGCAGGTGGCGGACCTTGATTTCATCGGCCGCGTAGCCGCCAGTCAGTTCGCCGGTAGCCGGGTGGGTGGACTTGATGTTGTCGTAGCCGTAGATCCGGCCG
>NZ_BOCG01000570.1 GCF_016587775.1 Lactobacillus nasalidis
GTCATCGCGACCGTCGACATGGCCCGGCGGGCCATGCGCCTGATCGGGTCTGACCGCCAGCGGGTCTACTGCGTCTACGGGCCGGAAGTCCAGGCGGTTTACGACAGCCGGGACTTTGTCCTGATCAACTTCAAACGGGCCCTGGACGACGGCGACATCAAGCCCTTCTTCCAGCCGGTCATCCGCAGCCTGACCGGGCAGATCCACAGTTTTGAGGCCCTGGCCCGGTGGAATGACCCCGACCGGGGAACGATTCCGCCCAGCCAGTTCATCAGCATTTTGGAAGAGACCCGGCAGATCCACCTGCTAGATTTGGAAATTTTCCGCCAGGTCTGTCAGCTGCAGCAGAGCTGCCAGCGGATGGGCCTGCCAATTCCAGTGATTTCCGTCAATATCTCACCGGTTGACTTCAACTCCTGCGACATTGTCGC
>NZ_BOCG01000571.1 GCF_016587775.1 Lactobacillus nasalidis
TCTTGCCAAAGGCATCGCTGGGTAGCTATGTGCGGACGGGATAAGCGCTGAAAGCATCTAAGTGCGAAGCCCCCCTCAAGATGAGATTTCCCATTTCTTCAAGAAAGTAAGACACCTCAGAGACGATGAGGTAGATAGGCCGGGAGTGGAAGAAGCGTGAGCTTTGGAGCGGACCGGTACTAATCAGTCGAGGACTTGACCAAAAGAGCGAAGCAATA
>NZ_BOCG01000572.1 GCF_016587775.1 Lactobacillus nasalidis
TATGCCAAAAGCATGGAACCGGCCGGCCTGGGGGCTCTTTATGAGCGCTTCAAGCAGCTGCAGGAAAAGCTGAGCCGCGAAGGCCTCTTTGACCAGCAGCACAAGCGGCCGCTGCCGCTGTTTCCGGACAAGATCGCGGTGGTGACTTCAGCCTCTGGGGCGGTCATCCACGACATCATGGTCACGGCCAACCGCCGCTTCCCCCACGCT
>NZ_BOCG01000573.1 GCF_016587775.1 Lactobacillus nasalidis
GTCAATTGGCCATCCCCCTGCCGGGCGGGGTGCCTTTCACCCTGCAGACCCTGGTGATTCCGCTGATCGCGGCAGCCGGCGGCTGGCGGCTGGGAACCGGTGCCGTCAGCCTCTACCTGCTTTTAGGGGCCTGCGGCCTGCCGGTCTTCAGCGGCGCCAGCGGCGGCATCGCCGTCCTTTTTGGGCCTAACGGCGGCTTTCTCTGGGGCTTTCTGCTCCTGGCCCTGATCACGGGTCTGGCCAAAAACACCAGGCTCAGTCTGACCCTGGCAGCCGCTTTGGCCCTCATTCTGCAGCTGCTTTTGGGCGCGGCCTGGCTGGCCTGGATCAGCCGCCTGCCGTTTGCGGCCGCGGCTAATGCCGCCATCTGGCCCTTCCTGCCGACGACTCTGGCCAAGCTGCTTCTGCTAGTTGCCCTGGCCCCGCGCCTGCAAGCAATTTTTGCCGCTTACGCTGGCAAGGTCAGCCGCGGCTATCAAAAATAAAAAAACGTCCCGCTTGCCGCGGGTGATGTGACCCCCAAAATTGGGACAAATTAGTATTACGCCGTTAAGGTTGTTAGAACATGATTCCGATATTCAATCGGGGTCATGTTTTTTCGTCCTGTTTTGATTCTTACGTTGTTGTAGTAATCGATATATTTGTGAATAGCTTGTTCAATCTCATTTAGGTCTTTGTATTTGTGCTCCTGCCCATAGAACATCTCACGC
>NZ_BOCG01000574.1 GCF_016587775.1 Lactobacillus nasalidis
ATGGCGTTCATGACCGGGTTGCCCTTGTAGATGTCATCAAAAGTCAGCTCGCCGCCGACAGTTGGAATCCCCATGCAGTTGCCGTAGCCGCCGATGCCGGCAACAGTTTCGTTTAACAGCCAGCGGGTGTGCGCGTCGTCAAGTTCACCGAAGTGCAGCGAGTCCAAAGTGGCAACTGGCCGGGCACCCATGCTGAAAACGTCGCGCAGGATGCCGCCGACGCCAGTAGCTGCCCCTTGGTAAGGTTCAACGGCCGTCGGGTGGTTG
>NZ_BOCG01000575.1 GCF_016587775.1 Lactobacillus nasalidis
TGCCTTTGCCGAAGCTGAAAAGGCCCGCCAGCAAGACGAAGTCCCGATCGGGGCCGTGGTCGTGGGCCCGGACGGCCAGATCATCGGCCGCGGCTACAACCGCCGCGAGCTTGACGAGGACGGGACGGCTCATGCCGAAATCCTGGCCATCCAGCAGGCCTGCCGGGCCCTTGATTCCTGGCGCCTGATCGACTGCAGCCTGTTCGTGACTTTGGAGCCCTGCGCGATGTGCGCCGGCGCCATCATCAACTCCAGGATCAAGGAAGTCTACTTCGCGGCCATGGACCCCAAGGCCGGCGCTGCCGGCAGCGTCGTCGACCTCTTCAGCGTTGCCAAATCCAACCACCACCCGCTGGTGGTCCGCGGCCTGTACAAGGAGCAGGGGGGACAGC
>NZ_BOCG01000576.1 GCF_016587775.1 Lactobacillus nasalidis
GTTACCTCACCAACTAGCTAATGCGCCGCGGGCTCATCCTAAAGTGACAGCTTGCGCCGCCTTTCAAACTTGAGTCATGCGACTCATGTTGTTATCCGGTATTAGCACCTGTTTCCAAGTGGTATCCCAGTCTTTAGGGCAGATTGCCCACGTGTTACTCACCCATCCGCCGCTAGCGTCCAACAAATCATCCCGAAGGAATCTTTGAATTCAGCTCGCTCGACTTGCATGTATTAGGCACGCCGCCAGCGTTCGTCCTGAGCCAGGATCAAACTCTCAATTTGAAA
>NZ_BOCG01000577.1 GCF_016587775.1 Lactobacillus nasalidis
TCATGAGTGAATACATAGCTTATGAAAGGAACACGCAGTGAACTGAAACATCTAAGTAGCTGCAGGAAGAGAAAGAAATTCGATTTCCCAAGTAGCGGCGAGCGAACAGGAAAGAGCCCAAACCGGCAGATTTATCTGCCGGGGTTGTAGGACTGAGTCATGGCACTTCAGAGGATAGCAGAAGCATTTGGGAAAATGCGCCAAAGAGGGTGAGAGCCCCGTAAGCGAAATCCAAAGAAGACCTATCAGTATCCTGAGTAGGGCGGGACACGTGAAATCCCGTCTGAATCCGCGAGGACCATCTCGCAAGGCTAAATACTAACCAGTGACCGATAGTGAACCAGTACCGTGAGGGAAAGGTGAAAAGAACCCCGGGAGGGGAGTGAAAGAGAACCTGAAACCGTGTGCCTACAAGTAGTCAGAGCCCGTTA
>NZ_BOCG01000578.1 GCF_016587775.1 Lactobacillus nasalidis
GCATAATACTAGTGGCGAAAAACGTACTTAATGTGTTTGATTATATGTAAGAGATAGCAGGTAGGTTTTAAGTTGAATTAGCGTAAGGAAAGCCAGAACTTTGCTTTAGGTTAGAGCGCAAATTTTAGTCATACTTCAGAAACATATGTTTGGGGATCTACAGGAATACGTGCTAAAATATTCCTCGAAACAAAGATTGAGAATGATATGATTCTGAAAGCTGGTGAATTAAATGGCTGAACAGGCAGAAGAAGTACCGTCTAAATTAATTCAGACAAGAGTCTATGAACTACATCCAAACAAGACTATGAGAAGAGTTTTGGATGAAGCTTGTGACTATCGCCGCTATTGCTGGAATCAAGGCCTTGCCTTGTGGAACGAAATGTACAAGGCAAGACAAGCGCTTAAATCTTCTTTGGCTTCCGACCCGAAAAAGCTGACTGAAGAAC
>NZ_BOCG01000579.1 GCF_016587775.1 Lactobacillus nasalidis
GGCTGCCGTGGCCGTTAAGGCCCGGGACGACTTTGAAAAGAAGACCGGCGTCCACAACTACGTGGCCGGCTCAGTCGGCCCTTACGGGGCCTACCTGGCCGACGGCAGCGAGTACCGGGGCGACTACGGCTTAAGCCATGAAGAATACGTGGCCTTCCACGCCCCGCGCATTGAAGAACTGGCCGCTGGCGGGGTCGACTGCCTGGCCATTGAGACCCAGCCCAAATTAAGCGAGGTCAGGGCCATTCTGGACTACCTGCAGGAGAAGCATCCTGCTCTTCCGGTCTACGTCAGCTTCTCTTTGCGGGACCCGGCCACCATCAGCGAGGGCCTGCCGCTGGCAGAAGCCGTCCAGGAAGCCGGCAGGTACCCCCAGGTCTTCGCCGCCGGGGCCA
>NZ_BOCG01000580.1 GCF_016587775.1 Lactobacillus nasalidis
CCAGCCGACTTGAAGGTGCTCAACTTAGAGGAAATGACCCAGCTGGCCGCGGAAATCCGCCAGCTGATCATTGAAAAAGACGCCGCTGTCGGCGGCCACCTGGGACCGGACCTGGGGATCGTTGAATTGACGATCGCCTACCACTATGTTTTCAGCGCCCCGACCGACAAGATCGTCTGGGACGTCTCCCACCAGACCTACCCGCACAAGATGCTGACCGGGCGGGCCTATGCCTGGCTTGACCCGGAAGCCTACGACAAGGTGACGCCTTACACCAACCCTGATGAGAGTCCCTATGACTACTACGCCATCGGCCACACTTCAACTTCGGTTTCTCTGGCAACCGGGATGGCCAAGGCCAGAGACCTGCTGGGCGGCAGCGAGAAAATCATGGCCGTCATCGGCGACGGCTCCCTGACCGGCGGGATGGCCTACGAAGGCTTGAACAATGCCGCCATGGAAAAGGGCAACCTGGTCATCGTCGTCAACGACAACCAGTGGTCCATCGACAAGAACGTCGGCGGCCTGACCACGGCACTGGCCAAATTGCGCGCCAGCCAGGGGCAGGACCCGGAGAACCCCTTCAAGGCCTTCGGCTTTGACTACCGCTACGTGGCTGACGGCAACGATCTGGAAAGCATGATCAAGGCCTTTCAGGAAATTAGGGACGTTGACCACCCGCTGGTGCTGCACGTCAACACCTTGAAGGGCAAGGGCTATGAGCCAGCCATCCGCGATGAGGAAGGACACCACTGGGTAAGGCCCTTCAACCTCACGGACGACTCGCCTAAAGCCGCCCCGGCCGCTGGCCCGTCTGCGGCCCAGGTGGCCGTTAACACGGTGGCTGAAGCCATCGACGCCGGCAAAAACAGCATCATGGCCATCACCGCGGCCATTCCTGGCGTATTTGGCCTGGATTCCTTCAAGAAGGCCTACCCGGACCACTACACCGACGTCGGCATTGCCGAACAGGATTCCGTTGCCTTCGCGGCTGGCTTTGCCAAGGCCGGCGGCCGGCCGGTCCTGTTTGAGAACTCAACCTTCCTGCAGCGGGCCTTTGACCAGCTCAGCCACGACGTTGCCGCCAACCAGCTTCCGGTGGTGATGATCGTTGCCGGCGGCGGCATTTCCGCCAACTCAAAGACCCACGTGGGCGTTTTTGACCAGGTCATGATCAGCAATCTGCCAAACTGGAAGTACCTGGCCCCAAGCAGCCTGGCTGAAGAAAAAGCCATGATCAACTGGGCCCTGGAGCAAAAAGACGGCCCGGTGGCCATCAAGCTGCCGGTCCGCCCGGTTCCAGCCGAAGGCCCGGTTCTTGAAGGCTACCGGCACATCCACTACCAAAAGCGCCGCGCTGGCAAGCAGACGGCCATCCTGGCCCTGGGCGACATGCAGAAGATGGGCAGGGAAGTAGCTGAAGCCCTGGATGCCAGCCTTTATGACCCATTGGCAGCCAACGTTTTGGATACTGACTGCCTGGACCACCTGGCCCGGCACTACCAGGTCATCGTCACCCTGGAAGACAACGTCCTTGACGGCGGCTTTGGCCAAAAGGTCGCCAGCTATCTGGCCGACCGGCCGGTCCTGGTCAAGAATTTCGGGGAAAAGCGCGAATACACCGACGTCGACCAGAGCTACGAGCAGATCCTGGTGCGCAACCAGCTGACGGTCAAGCAGATCACCGGCAGCATCAGCCGCCTGCTCAATGAACAAGAATAACAAGACAAAAAAACGGCGGC
>NZ_BOCG01000581.1 GCF_016587775.1 Lactobacillus nasalidis
GAGTATAACACTAGTGGCGAAAAACGTACTTAATGTGTTTGATTATATGTAAGAGATAGCAGGTAGGTTCTAAGTTGAATTAGCGTAGGGAAAGCCAGAACTTTGCTTTAGGTTAGAGCGCAAATTTTAGTCATACTTCAGAAACATATGTTTGGGGATCTACAGGAATACGTGCTAAAATATTCCTCGAAACAAAGATTGAGAATGATATGGTTCTGAAAGCTGGTGAATTAAATGGCTGAACAGGTAGAAGAAGTACCGTCTAAATTAATTCAGACAAGAGTCTATGAACTACATCCCAACCAGGCTATGAGAAGAGTTTTGGATGAAGCTTGTGACTATCGCCGCTATTGCTGGAATCAAGGCCTTGCCTTGTGGAATAAAATGTACAAGGCAAGACAAGCGCTTAAATCTTCTTTGGCTTCCGACCCCAAAAAGCTGACCGAAGAGCAGAAAGCACTGCTTAAAGAAAAGCCTTCGCCGAGTGAACGAAGAGTTCGTAATATGTTAGTTGCCGATAAAAAAGACTGGCAGTATACACAATCAGCCCGAATTCTGCAACTGGCAATTTCCGACTTGGGCAAGGCTTGGAACAATTTCTTTGACAAGGCCCAACCAGACTGGGGCAAACCAAAATTTCGGTCAAAACGGGAATCCAGAC
>NZ_BOCG01000582.1 GCF_016587775.1 Lactobacillus nasalidis
GCGCTTCTTCAGCTTCCGGACCGGGATCTGCCGGATCGCCGGCGGCAGCGGGCTCTGGCTCAGCTGCCGGCAAAGGCGCTTCAGGCTGCTTCAGCTTGGCCTGCAGCTGGCTGGCATGTTCTTTGATGAAGGCCTGGCGCACTTGCGGCCACTCCTTCTCGTCCACGATGGCGATCGTCCAGCTTTCCTTGGTCAGCTGCTCCAAGTCGCCGGCCAGTTCTGCCAAAAACTTGTCCGGATCGGCGGCCAGCTGCCAGGCCCGGGACCGGCTGGCCAGCAGGACGCT
>NZ_BOCG01000583.1 GCF_016587775.1 Lactobacillus nasalidis
GGCCGGGAAGACGAAGCCGGGGCCTTGGAGGCTTTAAAGAGCGCCTTGGCTGAAAACGACGGGCAAAAGCTGACCACGGCCATCATCACCAAGGACCTGGATGCTGCCAAAAAGCTGGCCGGCCAGCTAGCGGGCGGCTCAAGTCAGGTGCACCTGATCTCCAGCGCCAACCAGCGCCTGGTCGAGGGCAACTTGATCCTGCCGTCCTACCTGGCCAAGGGGCTGGAATTTGACGCCGTGATCATGTGGGATGCCTCCAAGGCAAACTACCATGAGGAAGACGAGACCCAGTTGGTTTACACGATCGCTTCCCGGGCCATGTACAAGCTGGACCTGGTCTACCAGGGCGAGAAGAGCCCGCTTTTGCCGGAAAACGGTGAAACTTTTACAGAAAAATAACTAAAAAGCTTGACGGCTTTTTAAGATTAGTCTAATATTACTAAAAACAGTTCAACAGTTAGTCATATTTCCTGCGATGAACAGAAGAAGTAGCTTTGGCTAGGCAGATAGAGACTTCCCGCCGGTGGAAAGGGGAGCAAGGCCAGGGTGAACACACGTCTGTGAGCAGAAGAGGTGAAGTCTTGTAGCCTCTTCCGGGTCAGCCCGTTAGCGCTGCAGCTTGAAGCTTTTTTTCAAGCTGGTGAGGCCGGCTTGCCGTGAGGCACCGGTGAACACGAGGTGGAATCACGCTAACGCGTCCTCTTGGCCCTCCGGGGTCAAGAGGATTTTTTGTTTTCAGAAAGTGCGGGTAAAAAGAATGAAATACGTTATGGAAATCCTTCCCTCCCTCTTCAGCGGGGCGGGGATGACTCTGGAAATCTTTTTTGAAACGCTGATCTTCTCCCTGCCCTTGGGGATCCTGGTCTCCTTTGGCTTAAACAGCCGCTTTGCCCCTTTGAAGTGGCTGCTCAACTTCTACGTTTGGTTGATGCGGGGGACGCCGCTTCTTTTGCAGCTGATTTTCGTCTTCTACGGCCTGCCGATCGTCGGCTTGACCTTCCCGCGCTACATGGCGGCTTTGGTGGCCTTCGTTTTGAACTACACGGCCTACTTCGCGGAAATCTTCCGGGGCGGCAACCAAGCCATCGACCGCGGCCAGTTTGAAGCAGCCAAGGTCCTGCAATTGACCTACGGGCAGACGCTCAGAAAGATCGTGATTCCCCAGGTGATCAAGATCGTCCTGCCATCCATCGGCAACGAAGTCATCAACCTGGTCAAGGACTCATCCCTGGTCTACGTGATCGGCCTGGGCGACCTGCTCAGAGCCGGCAACCTGGCGACGGCCCGGGACGTGACCTTGGTGCCGCTGGTGCTGGTGGCCATCATCTACCTCATTTTGATCGGCCTGTGCACTCTGATTCTGCGGCAGCTGGAAAAGCACTACTCATACTACAGATAGGGAGGGAAAGACAATGCTTGAAGTGAAAAATTTGGCCAAAAGTTTTGGCAACCGGCAGATTTTGAAAGACATGAACTTCAGCCTGGCTGACGGCGAAATCCTTACGGTGGTTGGCCCTTCCGGGGCCGGGAAGACGACCCTGCTGAGAATCATCGCCGGCCTGGAGACCGCGGATGCCGGGACGATGCTTTTAGGCAAGGAAAAGTATGACCTCAGCGGGGAAGAGCGAGGCGCCGTCGGCGTGGTCTTCCAAGACTTCAACCTTTTCCCGAACATGTCGGTTTTGGAAAACATCACTCTGGCCCCCCAGCTGGCTTTAAAAGAAGACAAGGAAACGGCGGAAAGCAAGGCCAAGGAGCTTTTGGAAAAATTGCAGATGGCGGACAAGGGAAGCCTTTACCCTTATCAGCTCTCCGGCGGGCAGAAGCAGCGGGTGGCGATCGCCCGGGCTTTGGCCATGCAGCCGAAGATGCTCTGCTATGACGAGCCAACCAGCGCCCTGGACCCGGCCCTGCGCGACCAGGTGGCCGACCTCATCTTGAGCCTGAAGAAGTCGGGCTTGACCCAATTGATCATCACCCACGACATGGACTTTGCCAAAAAAGTCGCTGATCAAGTCTTAGAGGTTAAGCCATTGGAGGGTTAAAATGAAGTGGTTCAAAAAAATAATGCTGCTGGCTCTGGTGGCGGCCTGCTTTTTGACAACGGCCTGCAGCAATCTGACTAAAGAAGCCAACCAGCGCGACACCTGGGCCAAGATCAAGAAACGGGGCAGCCTGGTGATCGGCTTGGACGACACTTTCGTGCCGATGGACTTCAGAAAGAAAAACGGCCAGCTGATCGGCTACGACGTCGACCTGGCCAAGGCTGTCTGCAAGAAGCTGGGCCTGAAGGCAGACTTTCAGACCATCGACTGGTCCATGAAGGAAACGGAGCTCAGAAACGGGACGATCGACGTTCTTTGGAATGGCTACAGCGTGACTAGCCAGCGGAAGAAAAAGGTGGCCTTCAGCCGCAGCTACCTGAGAAACCGGCAAGTGCTGGTGGTCAAGAAGGCCAGCGGCATCAAGTCCTTTGCCCAGATGAAGGGGCAGGTCGTCGGGGCCCAGAGCGGGTCGACGGCCCAGATCTGGCTGGACGGCAGCCAAAAGGTCTTAAAGCCCAAGAGCCGGGTGCTCTACGACACGATTCCGGCGGCCTTCCTGGACCTGAATGCCGGGAGAATCAAGGGGATTTTGCTGGATGAAACCTATGCCGAATACTACATCAAGCACGAGGCGGATTCCAGTTCCTACCAGGTCATCTTGAACAAAGAGGTGCCAGAAGACCTGTTTGCCGTAGGGATGCGGAAGGGCGACAAGACCTTGAAAAAGAAGATCAACCAGGCCCTGGCTTCCTTAAAGGCCGACGGGACCCTGGCCAAGATCAACCAGAAGTGGTTCGGGCAAAAGTCAAATTACCTGGGCAAGGCCAATTAAGCAAAAGAGCAAGAAAAAAACTGTTCAGTCTTTTCCAAAAAGGAAACTGAACAGTTTTTTCTTATGCCATCTTGTTGATTTGGTCAGCCAAAACGTCGGCCAGCCAGGAGATGCCCTTTTCGCTGTAGTGAAGGCCGTCTTCAATCATGAAGGAAGGCAGGTCCTTCAGCTTCTCCATCTTGTGGGTCAAGTCGAAGAAGAAGGAGTTGGTCTTGCCGGCGTCTCTTTGCGCGATGTCGACGTACTGGTCCAGCTTCTCCAGGGAGTAGGCCGCGGCCATTTCCGGATTGGTCAAGTCCGGCATGGAAGGAGCCAGAACCAAGGTGTCGCTGGCCCCGGTCACCTTCTGGGCCTGCTTGATCAGGCTTTCCAGGCTTTCCTGGTAGTCATAGGCGCTGCAGCCCCAGCTGGCGGCGTCGTTGGTCCCGTATTCCACGATCAGGATGTCGCAGGCCGGCAGATTGCCGACTCTGGGCAGGACGTCCTGGGCCAGGGCGCCGCTGACTGAGATGTTTACGACCTCGTAAGCTGCTCCCAGCCGCTTGGCCAGGGCCTTGGTCAAGCGGTCAGTATCCTTTTGCCCGTCATACGCGTTAAAAATTGAATCGCCAAAAAGCACGACTTTCTTCATCTGTTTCACCCATTCCTTTGAAAAAATGAAGCTGGCATTTGCCAGTTTCAGCTGCTTTTTTTACTATAATAATTAAAGAAGGAGAAAAGGACAAGTAAAACGATGCGAAATTATACTGAATTCAGCCGGCAGGCCTGGGCGTCCCTGACCCCCAAGACCGAGCTGGCGGTGACCAATGAAGAACTAGCCAAGGTCAAGTCCCTGGGCGACCAGCTGGACGTTAAAGACGTCGACGAGATCTACCAGACCCTCTTGAACTACATCCACCTGGCCTACCTGGCCAAGCGGGAGACGGCGGCCAGGCAGGCGGCCTTTTTGCATTTGCCGGAAGCCCGCCTGCCGTTCATCATCGGCATT
>NZ_BOCG01000584.1 GCF_016587775.1 Lactobacillus nasalidis
TCTACTCAGCGTTGTGCGGCTTGTGGTAATGTCAAAAAAGGTGATGACAAGATCACTCTTTACGGAAACAAGAAACATGGTACTAAACACAATGAGTACGTCTGCTATAACGAAAAATGCCCGAACTATGGCATAGTCGTAGATCGGGACAAGAATGCGATGCTTAGCCTTCTAGCGCTGGTTGAGCATCCAGAATTAAATCATGCGCTATAAATTTTAAAGAAAGGAGAGTTAATGGCTAAGGCCTTGGC
>NZ_BOCG01000585.1 GCF_016587775.1 Lactobacillus nasalidis
GAAGCCTCCAAGACCCGCCGGCACCTGACTGAATTCTGGATGATGGAACCGGAAATGGCCTGGATGCACCAGGATGAATCCCTGGATTTGCAGGAACGCTTCCTGTCCTACGTGGTTGGCCAGGTACTGGAACACTGCGAATACGAACTGAGCATCTTGGGCCGGGATCTGGACAAGCTGCGTCCGGCCGCTGAAGGCAACTACACCCGCCTGTCCTACGATGACGCGGTAAAGATGCTGCAAGAAGGCGGCAGAGACTTCAAGTGGGGCGACGACTTTGGTGCGCCAGACGAAGCCTACCTGTCAGAGCAGTTTGACCGGCCGTTCTTCATCGTGAACTACCCGGTAGCCATCAAGCCGTTCTATATGAAGAAGAACCCGGAAAACCCGCTGACCTACCTCTGTGCCGACGTTGAAGCACCGGAAGGCTACGGGGAAATCATGGGCGGGTCTGAGCGTGAAGCCGACTACGACACCCTG
>NZ_BOCG01000586.1 GCF_016587775.1 Lactobacillus nasalidis
CTGCCCTGCCCCCTTGGGCACAAAAAAAGAGCTGCCAAGGCAGCTCTTTTACAGGCGGAGTAGCAGAGATTCGAACTCTGGCGCCAGTTTCCCGACCTACACCCTTAGCAAGGGCGCCTCTTCAGCCACTTGAGTACTACTCCAATGGGCCTGGATGGACTTGAACCATCGACCTCACGCTTATCAAGCGTGCGCTCTAACCAGCTGAGCTACAGGCCCAAAGCGGGTAACGAGAATCGAACTCGCGACAACAGCTTGGAAGGCTGTGGTTTTACCACTAAACTATACCCGCAAATTATTCTGTTTCAATGGCGCGGGACGGAATCGAACCGCCGACACATGGAGCTTCAATCCATTGCTCTACCAACTGAGCTACCGAGCCATGCTTACTTAAAAGCGATTGCGGGAGCTGGATTTGAACCAACGACCTTCGGGTTATGAGCCCGACGAGCTACCAGACTGCTCCATCCCGCGATGATTAAGAAATGGACCTTGTAGGACTCGAACCTACGACAGGACGGTTATGAGCCGTCTGCTCTAACCGACTGAGCTAAAGGTCCAAGTTGTACAAATAGCGGCGGGGGGGATCGAACCCTCGACCTCCCGGGTATGAACCGGACGCTCTAGCCAGCTGAGCTACACCGCCATATTGTAACCAATATGGAATATATCAAATTACAAATCGGGAAGACAGGATTTGAACCTGCGACCCCCTGGTCCCAAACCAGGTGCTCTACCAAACTGAGCCACTTCCCGGAGCCATGCACCCAGTAGGACTTGAACCTACAACCTTCTGATTCGTAGTCAGACACTCTATCCAGTTGCGCTATGGGTGCATCATTTATGCCGAAGACCGGGGTCGAACCGGTACGGTTGAAACCAACCGCAGGATTTTAAGTCCTGTGCGTCTGCCAATTCCGCCACTCCGGCATCCTGATGTAAAAGCGGAAGACGGGATTCGAACCCGCGACCCCCACCATGGCAAGGTGATGTTCTACCACTGAACTACTTCCGCACGATGCCGATTATACGACTTGAACGTACGACCCCCTGTTTACAAGACAGATGCTCTACCAACTGAGCTAAATCGGCAAGTATATGAAATACGGGTGGCGGGACTTGAACCCGCACGTCCGAAAACACTAGAACCTAAATCTAGCGCGTCTGCCAATTCCGCCACACCCGCAGATCAGGGCCATGAGTCGTGAGGGACTTGAACCCTCGACCCTCTGATTAAAAGTCAGATGCTCTACCGACTGAGCTAACGACTCGATGGAGGATACAGGGCTCGAACCTGTGACCCTCTGCTTGTAAGGCAGATGCTCTCCCAGCTGAGCTAATCCTCCATGACATAAGCTACGGTTTGCGCCGTAAGCACAAATAATAGTATATCGTATTCAGCCAGGATTGCAAGCCTTTTTTGCTATTTGTTTATTAAAAACCAAAGGCGGACAGCAAAAAAACGGCGGTAAACCGCCGTTTTTAGGAAAGATTTTAACTTCAATTACATGATGTCGATCGTCTTGTTGGCAATCAGAACAATGGACAGAACACAGAGCAAAGCGATAACGACAAAGGTGATCTTTTCATTCTTGTTCAGCTTTCTGCCTTGTTCATGAACGCCTTGGTAGTAAACGATCAAGCCTGGAATGTAACTCAAGGAAACAACCAGAACGTATTGCCAGCCGGCCAGGATCATGCACAGGAACTGGAAGAGGGCTGCCAGCAGACCGTAGGTCCATTGGCCCCATTCCTTGCGTTCCCGGCTGAACTTCATTTGGTACAAGCCGACAAACAGGTATGAGAACAAGATGGCACTTGAGGCCAAAGTGTAACAGAATTCGTAAGCCTTGTCAGTGAAGAGCAAGGAGAAGAGGAAGATGGTCTGCAAAACGGCGGTCGTGAACAATGAGTTCGTAGGCGCCTTCTTGCTGTTCAGCTTGCCCCAGAACTTAGGAGCAGCACCATCTTCAGCGATCAAAAGCATGGTTTCTGCTGGCAGCATGGTCCATGACAGCCAGGAAACGATAGTAGAAATGATCAAACCAATGTTGATGATCATAGCGCCCCAGTCGCCGACAATCATCTTCAAGTCGCTCCCCAAAGCTGGTTGTGAAGCACCAGCCAATTGTGCCCGGGTAAGTGAGCCGTATGGCAGGATTGAAATCAGCATGTAGAAGACCAAAAGCAGAACGAAACCAAGCATGGTTGCTTGTTGAGCTTCCTTCAGGCTCTTGGCACGTGAGCCCATGACTGAGGCCCCTTCAACACCGATAAATACCCAAATCAGGGTCATCAAAGTCCCCTTCATCTGGGTCCAAAGGCCGCCGGTAGTAGTCCCCTTGGACAGGTTGTTGGCAACTCTGCCCCAGAAGTCGGTAGTGAACATCCCGCCCTTGAAGGAAACAATGCAGATGATAACGAACATGATCAATGGCACAACCTTGCAGAAAGTACCAATCGTGTTGATGAAGGAGGCACTTTCGACACCGTTGTTAACCAAGAAGGTCAAGGCCCAGCAGAAGATGATGGCCACGATGATTGAAGGCAGGTTTGAGCCGCCCTTGAAGACCGGAACGAAGGTCCCGATCGCGCTCATCAGCATGGTCGCGAAGGCCAGGTTGCCCAGCCAGGCACTCAGCCAGTAGGCCCAGCCGGAAATGAATTCGCCAAGCGGACCATAGCCGGCCCCGGCGTAAGCAAAGATCCCACCCTTAAGGTCAGACCTTTTTTCAGTCAAGTTGTTCAATGACAGAACAAGCATCAAGAAACCAAAGCCAACCAGCAGCCAGGACAAAATTGCGGGCCCTGGAGCGGCAGATTGAGCGATGGAACTAGTAATCCCGAAGATCCCAGTCCCAATGGAGGAACTGACGATCAAAGCGGTCAGGCCGACAAGGCCAATCCCGTTTTTGTTTACTTTCTCTTCCATAATTTTTACCTCATAAATACTCTTTCCACCTAAAAAAGCGGAGACAGTCTAAGCCTTTGAGCAATAGACCAGCTCCGCAATTTTAGTATCTCAAAACCAATTAGATGTCTTCACGAACAATTGGGCAGGACATGCAGCGTGGGCCGCCACGGCCTCTTGACAATTCGCTTGAGCGAACTTCGTGGACCAGGATCCCGTGTTCTCTCAGCAAAGCGTTGGAGACGTAGTTTCTGTTGTAAGTTACAACTTCGCCTGGAGCGATTGCCAAAGTGTTAGAACCATCGTTCCATTGTTCACGCGGAGCTACGATTGGGTCGCCGTTGCCAGTTGGGATCAGGTCGATTTCTGACTTGCCCAAGGCCTTCTTCAGAACTTCCTTGATGTCAGTGTGGTGTTCGAAGGTTACTTCCCCGTCCTTGCCTGGGTGCAGTACCCAGTTGTCAACCTTGCCATCTTCAGTCAAGATGTCCGGGTGAACAGTGAATTGATCGTAGTTGATCATGGTGAACACCGTGTCAAGGTGCATCATTGCGTGGTTGTGAGGGATTGAGATGGCAATTACAGTGTCGTAGTCAGAGTTTGCAAACAAGCTCTTGGCGATGTCTTGAATTGCGTCGGCCGTAGTACGTTCAGAAATACCGATTGCTACTACGTGGTCGCTCAATACCAGTTCGTCACCACCTTCGATGTGGCTCTCGTGGTTTCTGTCACGCCATACCTTAACCTTGCCAGCGAAGCGAGCGTTGTACTTCAAGATGTATTCAGTGATCATTGATTCACGCTGACGAGCTGGGAAAGTCATCTTGTTGACTGACATCCCTTCGCCGATTGAAGCTTGCGGGTCACGGGTGAAGTATGCGTTTGGAAGCGGGTCCATCAAGAATGGCCATTCAGTGTTTTCGGACACTGAAGCCAAGTCCAGGGTGGTCAGTTCCAAGTCGTCGCGGCGAACGCCTTCGTAGATTCTGGTTACCAGTTCAACTGGAGTCAGAGCCTTAAGGTATTCAACCAAAGCGTCGTGGGTTACACCGGCTACGAAGCCGGCTTCTGCAACTTGTCTTTCAATAAATTCGTTTCTGACGGCTTCGTCTGCCAAAGCTTCGGCAGCCAGGT
>NZ_BOCG01000587.1 GCF_016587775.1 Lactobacillus nasalidis
CATCACGGCCTGCGCCCTTATGCTGGGCCTGGGCCTGGCAGCCGGCAAGGTTTCGGCCGCCGAAGACACCACGCCGGTCATTACCCTGGGGACTTCCCTGACCGACAGCCAGAGACAGGGAACCTTGAAGGTCTTAAAGGCTGCCCTCAGCGACAGCAGCAGCTACAACACCCTGACGGTGACCGGCAGCGACCTGGTGACCTACCTGAACCCGTCCGGGAGCACTTTTACCAGCTCTTCTGGTGTCTGGTCCAGCGCGGCCATTGAGAAAACCAGTTCCGGCAGCGGGATCAACGTCCGCATCCTCAACTATGACGGGCAAAACAACATCACCACCATTACCGCCAACCAGTACCGGAACGCCGCCGTCACGGCCGGGATCACCGACGCCAACATCTACGTCACTTCCGCCACGCCGATCGACGGTTCCGGCGCCCTGGCCGGGATCTACAAGGCCTACGCCAAGAGCGGCGAGCAGCTGAACCAAAAGCAGATCACGGCCGCTCAAGACGAACTGAACACCTTGAGCGACATCACCAAGGAAAACAAGGGCAAGGACGGCTACTCCGACGCCCAGCTGAACAATGCCGTGGCCGGAGCCAAGAAGGAAATGGCTGAAAAAGGCTCCAGCATCACCAAGAGCGAGATTGTCACGATCGTCAACAACGAAATCAAGAACAACAATCTGACCAACGTGATCACCAGCTCGCAAAAGCAGCAGATCGTCAACATCCTGGTCGAAATCCGGGATTCCGGCGCCCTCAGCTCCTCATCCTTCAAGCAGCAGGCCAGCAAGGCCATGAGCGCCATCCAGTCCAGCGCCAAGGGGATCTTTGCCAAGCTGAACACCAGCGCCAACCGCAATGCCCTGCAAAAGCTCTGGGACGCCATCGTCAACTTCTTTACCAACCTGTTTGCCAGCTTCAGCAAGTAATGCTCCCGAAGCGGCACAAAAGCCCGCGCCAATTGGCGCG
>NZ_BOCG01000588.1 GCF_016587775.1 Lactobacillus nasalidis
CAGCTGGCGGCCAGCTTCGTCACCATCAGCGCCGTGCAGGCCGCTGGAAAAATCTTCTCCGGCCAAAGCGCCGGCAGCCTGACGGCGCTGCTTTTGGCCTGCGCCTTTTCCAGAGGGCTGCTGCACTACGGCGAACACTACTGCAACCACTTGATCGCCTTCAAGATGCTGGCCTTGATCCGGGTCAAAGTCTTCCACAAGCTGCGCCAGCTCAGCCCGGCCAAGCTGGAAAGCAAAGACAAGGGCAGCCTGCTGTCTTTGATCACCAGCGACATTGAGCTGCTTGAGGTCTTTTATGCCCACACGATCTCCCCGATCGCCATCGCCAGCCTCTTTACCATTTGCATGCTCAGCTTCTTCAGCCGCTATTCAGTCTTCTTGGCCCTCTTGGCCTTGCTGGCCTATGCCGCTGTCGGCATCGCCATTCCGCTCGTCTTCAGCCGCCGGGCCAGCCAGCCGGGCCAAGAGATCCGGCAAAAGCTCGGCCAGATCAGCAGCTTCATGCTCGACTCCATCATGGGCC
>NZ_BOCG01000589.1 GCF_016587775.1 Lactobacillus nasalidis
TGGCGCATCGTCATCACGACCGCCAGGACAAAGAGGCAGACGGCCAGCAGGGCCGCGTACACGGCCACGCGCAGGCTCCGGTTCCGGTAGCTCCAGCCGCCCTTGGGCGAAACGTAGATCTTCCAGGTTCCGCTGGACTTGCTTGGCCTAAAGCGGTAGGTCACCGGCTGGTCAACCGCGGCCTTGGACCGGGTCATCAGGCGGTAATTCCGGCTGCTGACTGAGCTTTTGAACAAGCGGTAGTTGAAGTCCCACTGGTCCAGGTTTTCCAGGCTGGCCTTCAACAGCAGGTCGGCCTTGACCGCGACGATCGCGAAGCCCCACAGCTGCTTTTTCACAAAGACCGGCCGGTAAAAAATCAGCCCTGTCTCCCCGCCCTTGAGCGTCACCGGCCCCTGCATGACCACGCTGTGCTTGCGCACGGCGTAAGCGCGGACCGCGGCTTTGGAAAACTGCGCATAGGCCGCCCGCATTTCGGCGTTGACGCCGGAAGCAGCCCGCCAGCTGCCCTTGGCCGTGACCAGGTAAAGACCCTGCACGTAATTGATGGCCGCCAGCTGCTGGCTTCTTTTAGCGAAATTGGTCACCCGGCCGTTTTCGTCAACGGTCGTCTGCGCCAGTTCCCGGCTGATGCTTTCTGCCTGCGCCAGGTTGGGCGTCAGCGACTTGGTCACTACTTTGGCCGACTGCAGGGCCCGCTGCTCTTCCGCCCGCTTGTAATAAGCGTAGCTGCTTTGAGCCGCGACGCCGACAAACAGCGCCAGGCACAAAAATATCACGGTCAGCAGGCCATAATCCTGCCACTGCATTCCGCTCTTGTCCTTCATCAAATGTCTCCTTCAAAATTTTGCCTCTCATTATGACACAAAAGTTATAAGAATTACAGTAAAAAGACTTATCATCCGCAAGAATAATTGCGATACAATTATAATAATCTGCAAAATGAATCAAAAAAAGCGCCTGCTTGCGTAGCAGGCGCTTTATCTTCGTCAGTCGATTTTCTTGACGTCTTTGATGTTTGATTCGCTGGAAATGTAGTGCGGCCGGTGCTTGCTTTCCATGTAGACCTTGGCCAGGTATTGCCCCATCACGCCCAGGCTGAGCATGATCAAGCCGCCGATAAAGATTACCACGCAGATCAAGGATGCCCAGCCGGCTACCGGGTCCCCCTTGATCAGCTTGCGCAGGATGATCACGACCAGCATGACAAAGGACAGCCCGGTCATAAGGAAACCCATCCAGGAAGACAGGTTCAGCGGCACCAGGGAGAAGTTGATGATCCCGTCGATGGCGTACTTGAACAGCTTCCAGAAGTTCCACTTGCTCTCGCCGGCAACTCTTTCCACGTTCTCATAAGGCAGCCAGTAGGTCTTGAAGCCGACCCAGCCGAAAATCCCCTTGGAGAAGCGGTTGTATTCGCTCATTTCCACGATCGCGTCGACCATGTCCCGCTTCATCAGGCGGTAGTCCCGGGCCCCATCGACCACGTCGGCATCAGAGATCTTGTTGATGATCTTGTAGAACTTGCGGGCAAACCAGCTTCTGACTGGCGGCTCCCCCTTCCGGTCCTCCCGCCGGGTGGCAACGCTGTCGTATTCGCCGGCGTCCAGGATCTTGATCATTTCCGGCAGCAGGGCCGGCGGGTCCTGCAGGTCGGCGTCCATCACGGCCACGTAGTCGCCGCTGGCATTGACGAAGCCGGCATACATGGCGGCCTCCTTGCCGAAGTTCCTTG
>NZ_BOCG01000590.1 GCF_016587775.1 Lactobacillus nasalidis
ATCCTGAGTAGGGCGGGACACGTGAAATCCCGTCTGAATCCGCGAGGACCATCTCGCAAGGCTAAATACTAACCAGTGACCGATAGTGAACCAGTACCGTGAGGGAAAGGTGAAAAGAACCCCGGGAGGGGAGTGGAAGAGAACCTGAAACCGTGTGCCTACAAGTAGTCAGAGCCCGTTAACGGGTGATGGCGTGCCTTTTGTAGAATGAACCGGCGAGTTGCGTTAGTCAGCAAGGTTAAGTCAGAAAAGACGGAGCCGCAGCGAAAGCGAGTCTGAAGAGGGCGAGAAGTTGGCTGATGCAGACCCGAAACCAAGTGACCTACCCATGACCAGGTT
>NZ_BOCG01000591.1 GCF_016587775.1 Lactobacillus nasalidis
ACCACCACCCTGGCTGCCGGCGCCAGCAGCTGGCCGGCCAGCAAAGCCGCCATGTCCTTGACCATCTGCTGCTTGGCATATGGCGGGTCCAAAAAGACCAGGTCAAACTGCCGGCCCTGGTCGGCAAAGACCTTCAAGGCTACCTTGGCCGGCATGGTGAAGACTTCAAAGCGCTCAGGCTCCCGGGTCAGCTCCACGTTCTTTTTGATGATCTGACTGGCGGCCCGGCTGACGTCATTTAAAACGGCGCGGTCGCATCCCCGCGAAACGGCTTCGATGCCCAAAGCCCCGCTGCCCGCGTAGAGGTCCAGGACGCTTTCGCCGTCAAAAAACTGCCCCAGCGAATTGAACAGCGATTCTTTTACCTTGTCGCTGGTCGGCCGGGTCTTTTGGCTTTTGAGCGTAAACAAATTCCGTTTGGCGTATTTTCCAGAAATGATTCTCACTTGATCCAGTCCTCTTTGTCTTTTTGATTCAGCTTTTCCTCAGCTTCCTGGGCCATCTGGTTGAGCTGCTGCTCGATATTTTGATTGTCCAAATTCAAGGCGTCGTTCATGGAAAACTCCACCCGCTTGACGAAATTGAAGCCCTGCAGCTTGTGGGCCACCTCTTCAGCTTCATCCCGGTTGACGTACAAAACCAGATAGTGCAGTTTTTTGGAAAAATAAACAATGTCCCCGAAGCGGCGCAGCTTGAACTGATCGTTGTTGACGTTGCGCAGGTAAACGATCAGGCTCGTCCGGCTGGGAATCTCCTGCTTTTCCAGTTCTTGGTTAATACTCATCTGCCAGTTCACTCTCCTGTCTCATTTTTTCTTCCGCCGTCACGTTCAAAACCAGGCCGATCGCGGCTGAAAGCACCCACAGGGAGGAACCACCGTATGAAATGAAGGGCAGAGTCACCCCGGTGATCGGCATCAAGCCCAAGACGGCCCCGACGTTGAACAGGGTCTGGAAAAAGATGATCGCGGTCACCCCGAAGCAGATCAGCGAGCTGTACTGTGACTGGGCCTTGACCCCGCGCTCCATGATGAGCAGCATCAAGTAAAAAAGCAGGCCTAAAACGAGCAAGGCGCCCAGTGAACCGATTTCTTCAGCGATAATCGACAAAATGAAGTCGGTGTACGGTTCTGGCAGGTAGCCCCGCTTCTGGATGCTGTTGCCCAGCCCCAGGCCAAACAGGCCACCGTTGTGGATCGCGTAATATGAGTTGACCAGCTGCGCCCCTTCGTTGGCTGCCGTCTTAAACGGGTGCAAAAAGGCAATGAAACGCTTGTAGACGTAGACGTTCTGCAAAAAGCTCGGATTCCAGGCCACAATCAGGCTGAAGCCGCCGACCACCAGGACGACAATGCCGATGATGCTCAACAGCGCGTAGCCGGTCGGAATCCCCGAGACTGAATACATGATCAAGACCATGCAAAAAAGAATCGCGGTCCCCCCGAAGTCGGGTTCAATCAAAACCAGGATCATCGTAAAGCCCGCAACGATTGCCGTCGGCAGCAGCTGCGAAATGATGTGGCCGCGCACCAGGCGCCCGTCAGCCTTGGCCAGCATCCGGGCCAGGTAAAGAATCAGAATCAGCTTGGCCAACTCCAGCGGCTGAATGTTGATCGGCCCCAGGTTGATCCAGCCGCGGGCCCCGTTGACCTCCTGGCCAAACAGGCGAACGAAGAGCAGCGACCCCATCATCGCCGCCAGCAGCCACAAGAGCAGCTTGCCGCGGCGCAGGAAATCCAGGTTCAAGCGGTAACACAAAAGGCAGATCACCACCCCGGCTAGCGCGTAAGACAGCTGCTTGACCCCGTAAACCGTGGCTTTGAAGCCATTGATCAGCAGTATTTCCGAACTGGCTGAATAAACCGCGATCACGCCGATCG
The DNA here is from genome assembly GCF_016587775.1 of Lactobacillus nasalidis. GTDB lineage: Bacteria > Bacillota > Bacilli > Lactobacillales > Lactobacillaceae > Lactobacillus > Lactobacillus nasalidis. The sequence continues at coordinate 1,880 of NZ_BOCG01000591.1, forward strand.
TCATCAGCAGCAGATAGACAATGAAAATGCGGTAGTCAAAATATTTAAATGCTTCCTTTATTCTGGCAGGCATGCCGGCCCCAGCTTTATTTTCCTTCACGTGTTTCCCCTCTTTAAAATAATCGTCGCCTTTCATTATAAAACAAAAAAGCCTCTCCTCCTACAAGTAGGCGGGGAGACTTTACCAAAAAACTAACAATTAGTTGTTCTTGGCCTTCTTCTTGTCAAACTTCTGCCGTTCTGAAGTGTTCAGGATCTTCTTGCGCAGGCGCAGGCTTTCCGGAGTTACTTCACAGTATTCGTCATCGTTCAAGAATTCGATTGATTCTTCCAAAGTCAGAGTCTTTGGAGTTCTGATGGCAGCGGCGTGGTCCTTACCGGATGCACGGGTGTTGGTCAGGTTCTTGCCCTTGGTAACGTTGACAGCAATGTCACGGTCACGTGAGGAAACCCCGACGATCATCCCTTCGTAGACTTGAACGCCGGCACCGATGAAGAGCTGGCCGCGCTGTTCAACTGACTGCAAAGAGTAAGTCGTTGACTGGCCTTGGTTGATTGAAACCAGGGCACCGTTGCGGCGGCCTGGGTTCCAGTTCTTGACAACCGGCTTGTATTCGCTGAAGGTGTGGTTCATGATCCCGTAACCACCAGTTGCGGACATGAATTCGTTGTTGTAGCCGATCAAACCACGGGAAGGAACTGAGAATTCCAACCGGGTCTGGCCGTTGCCCTTGGAAATCATGTTCTGCATTTCACCCTTGCGCTGGGACAAACCGTCGATGACTGAGCCGACGTATTCGTCTGGAACGTCTACTTGTACGGCTTCGTATGGTTCGCACATTTGGCCGTCGACTTCGCGGTAGATAACCTTAGGACGTGAAAGCTGCAGTTCAAAGCCTTCCCGGCGCATTTCTTCAACCAGGATTGACAGGTGCAGTTCACCACGGCCGGAAACAGTCCAAGCGTTCAGCTGGTCAGTTGGTTCAACCTTCAAGGAAACGTCAGTCCGGGTTTGCCGCAGCAGACGGTCTTCCAGCTTGGCTGGAGTAACCTGGCTGCCTTCACGGCCGGCAAACGGTGAGTCGTTGGCAACGAAGTCCATTTGCAGAGTCGGCGGATCG
>NZ_BOCG01000592.1 GCF_016587775.1 Lactobacillus nasalidis
ACGCCTACCGGCAGCTGGAATTGCGGCGGCTGGCCGCAAGCCGGGAAGCTGACAAGCTGGAAAAAGACCGGCAGGAAATCAGCGGCCGGCTGGCGGCTTTGACCAAGCAGTTCGAGCAGGTGCAGAACTACCAGAACTACCAGCAACTGAAAAAGCAGCTGCGTCCGGTCGCTTTTGACTCTGACCTTTACCAAAAGGCAGTTGACCTGAACGCCCAGATCAAGGCCCTCAAGGCCGCGGTCAAGGAAACGGGCGAAGCGGTTGATCCGGAAGCATTGGCCAAGCGCAAAGAGCAGGTCCGTTCCTGGCGCCAGGAACTCAGCCAGCTGCAGCAGAGCATGGACCTGCTGAACCAGCAGATCAACCAACTCAAGGAAAAGCAGGCCAACCTGCTTGAATTGACGCCGCATTTGGACCAGGTGCAGAAACTAACCATGGACCAGTTCCAGCAGCTTGAGGCAGACTGGGAAGACTGCCAAAAGGCAGCTCCAGCGCCGCAGCCGGCCCTGCCGCCATATGCCGGCTTGATTGTAGCGGCCTGCGGCCTGGCCCTGCTGGCCGTGAACCGGATTTTGGCCGTGCTGGTGATTATTGCCGGCTTGGCCCTGGCGGCTTACAGCTACTTTAAAAAGCCCGCCCCGGGACCAGACAAGGCCGCGGCCTTCAAGGAAAAATACGGCCTTGATCCAGCCAGCCGGCTCGATTCCCTGATCTCGCCCTACCGGGACTTGGCTCTCAGCCGCAAGGACCAGCAGGCTGCCCAAGAGCAGCTGGCCGTTAAGCAAGAGCAGCTCAAGGAGTTGGCCGGCCGCCTTGGCCTGCAGGAAGCCAATCCGGAAACTCTGGCCCGCCGCATCAGCCAGGAAGAAGAGCAAACGGAGAGAGCAGCGGCGGCCCTGCGGGCCTACCAGGAAACCAGCGCTGCCAATCTGAACTACCAAAAGCAGATCAGTGCCTTGACCGACCAGCTTTTGGACATTTACCGGCAGGCCGGGGTCCAAAACCTGGCAGCTTACCAGGATCTGGCCAAGCAGCGCCAGGAGCAGCTGGCCTTAAAGGCCCAGATCACGGCCTTGAGCAACAGCCTGGGCGACCAGCTGGCGGTCTTTGAAGCCGGCTTTGACCTTGACCGCTTCAAGCAGCAGGGCCGGCAGGCCCAAGAGCAGCTGGCCGGCAAGCAGGCAGAGCTTTCAGCCCGCCGGCAGGAAATTGCCAACGTGCTGGCTGAAGAGAAGCGCTATGCCCGCTCCAGCCAGGTGGCCCAGGACAAGCAGGAGCTGGCCGAAATCGCGGACAATTTCCGCCGCGACAGCCAAGACTACTTGGCCAGCCTCCTGGCCGGCGAGGTTATCGGCCGGACCCTGGACCTGGCGTCAAATGACCGGTTCCCGAAGATGCTGAAGCTGGCCCAGGAATACCTGTCCCTGCTTACCGGCGGCCGGTACGGGGAAATCATTTTGCCGGCCAAGATCAGCAAAAAGACCCCGCTCAAGGTGGTCAGAGCCGACAAAAAGAAGATTCCTCTGGCCTATCTGTCCAGGGGGACCCAGGAGCAGCTCTATTTCGCGCTCAAGCTGGCTTTTGTCATGCAGATCAAGGACAAGATCGATCTGCCGATTTTGATTGACGACTCGTTCGTCAACTTTGACGGCCCGCGGACCGGCTATATCGTGAACCTGCTCCAGAAACTGAGCCAGGACAAGCAGATCCTGGTCTTCACCGCGCGGGCAGACCTGGCTGAGGCAGTCAGCCTTGAGCCAATCAGATACACAAGGGAGGACTAGCGTGCTTAAACGTTTGCTGGATTACAATGAAGGGGAAGAGTTTGACCTGGTACTGATCGTCAAAAGTTCCCAGTTACGCCAAGATAAAAAAGGAAACCACTACCTGCTGATGCAGCTGGCCGATTCTTCCGGCAGCATCCGGGCCAATTACTGGCAGGCCAGCGCGGAAGACGCCAACCGTTTCAATGCCGGCACGGTGGTTGAAGCTTCAGGGATGATCGAGGACTACCGCAACCATGACCAGATCAAGCTGTTCAGCATCCATCCAGTCAGCCCCGATGAAGAAGTCGACCTCAGCCAGCTGGTTGCCTCAGCGCCGGCTTCCTCCCAGAAGATGGAAAAGGAGATCTGGGCTTTCGTGGACAAGATTGCCAACCAGCACTGGCATGACCTGGTGACTTTTCTTTTGAAAAAATGGTCCCAGCGCTTTTTCGCCTACCCGGCCGGCAAGTCCAACCACCACGCCTACAAGGGCGGGCTGGCCTTCCACACGCTGACCATGCTTAAAGACGCGCGGGCACTGGCTGACAACTACCCGGCAGTCAACCGGTCCCTGCTTTATGCCGGCTGCATCCTGCACGACATGGGCAAGGTCCTGGAACTTTCCGGGCCAGTAGCCACGCAGTACACTGCTGAGGGCAACCTAATCGGCCACCTGGTCTTGATCGACGAGCAGCTGATGCTGGCTGCCCAGGAGCTGGGGATCGACCTGGCCAGCGAGGACCTGCTTTTGCTCAGACACATGGTCCTGTCGCACCACGGCCGCTATGAATACGGCTCCCCGAAACTGCCAGCCCTGCTGGAAGCCGAGCTGCTGCACCGGATCGATGATTTGGACGCGGCTGTCAATGCCATCACCACCGAACTGTCAACGACCAAACCCGGTGAATTCACGCCGCCACTTTTGTCCCAGGATGGCCGCCGCTATTACCGGCCGCGGCTTGAAGAATAATAAAAAATTTTCCTTTAGTGCTTGACAGAATGCATGAGAGATGTTTTAATAATTTTAATTAAAAAATCATTTTAAAGAGAGGATCAAACGATGAACTTGCTCAGATCAAACATAACTAGTTTCTTTTATGGCTATGCTTATTTCGACTAAAGCGTCTGCTGGTGCGGACGCGAGACGTCCGTATCTCAGCTAGCCAATTGTTTGATGTGCCTGCTAGATACGCAATTCAATCTAGCTGGCCGGGCAGGAAGCCCACTCTTTATCGTAAAGAAACCACTTGGATTGAAGACGTCTTCAAACTAGGTGGTTTTTATTTTTTAGATTATTGAAAGAGTGGACAAAATGAGAATTGTATTAGTTGGCTTCATGGCATGTGGTAAAACGACGATCGGCCAATTGCTGGCCGCCCGGCTCAAGCAGCGGCAGATCGACCTGGACGAGGAAATCGTGGCCCGGGAGGGGCTGGCCATCCCGGAAATCTTCTCCCGTTTCGGCGAGGAACATTTCCGCCTGTCTGAACACCAGGCCCTGCTGGACAACATCGGCCAGGACGCGGTGATCACGACTGGCGGCGGCACGCCGATGCGGGACGACAACGCGGCCTGCCTGATCAATTCCGGTGCCCCGGTGATCCTGCTGGACGCGGAAATCTCTACCATCGTTGACCGAATCGGCAATGACCGCAACCGGCCGATTGCCAACAAGCTGGATCCGGCTGGCCTGGAGAAGCTGAAAGCCAGCCGGCAGAGCCGCTACGAGCGGGTGGCCAGCTTGAAGATTCAAACCGACCAGCTGCGTCCTGAAGAAATCTGTGACCAGATTCTGGATTTCTGCCGGGAATGGAACGACTCTGAAGGCCAGCTGCTGACCGCCTCTCGGTGATTTTTTGAAAAATTTGTCTGGAAGGCCTCAGCCAATTGAGGCAGGAAAAAGGAGAACGTATGTATTATTTAACAGCAGGTGAATCCCACGGGCCGCAATTGACGGCAATTATTGAAGGGCTGCCGGCAGGGCTTAAGATTGACATTGATGAGGTCAACCGCGCTCTGCACCAGCGCCAGGGCGGCTTTGGCCGAGGCGACCGGCAGAAGATCGAAAGCGACCAGGTTGAAATCGTCGGCGGGGTCCGGCACCAGGTGACCTTGGGCGGTCCGGTGGCCCTGGTGGTCAAGAACCGCGACCACGGCAACTGGGGCGAGATCATGTCCCCGACGGCCCCGGAGACGGCGGAAAATTCCCAAAGAAAGCTCGAGCGGCCGCGTCCGGGCCATGCTGACCTGGTTGGAGGGATGAAGTACCGCCACCGCGACCTGCGCAATGTATTGGAGCGGTCATCTGCTAGAGAAACCACCCTGCGGGTAGCTTTAGGCAATATTGCCCAGCAATTTTTGCGGCAGCTGGATATCGATCTGATTGCCTACGTGGCGCAGGTGGGGCAGGTTGCAGCTGATTCAGAAAAGCCACTGGATGTCAGCGAGATCCGGGAGAAAATTTTTCAAAACGACATGCACGTCATCGACCAGGACAAGGTGGAACCGATTCACCGCCTGATCACGGAGACCAAGGAAAAGGGCGACACTTTGGGCGGGATCATCCGCCTGGTGGCCAACGGCCTGCCGGCAGGACTTGGCAGCTATGTCAGCTGGGACACGAAGCTGGATGCCAAACTGGCAGCCGCGGCAGTCGGCGTCAACGCCATGAAAGGGGTCAGCTTCGGGGACG
>NZ_BOCG01000593.1 GCF_016587775.1 Lactobacillus nasalidis
GATCAGCCAGAATTCCGAGTACTCCAACGTCCCGCTGGCCAGCGGCCATGCCTACACGATCAAGGAGCTCTACCGGGCGACCTTGATTGAATCCGCCAACGGGGCGGCTTTGACTTTGGCCCAGGCAGTCGGCGGCAGCCAGGTGGCTTTTGTTAAAAAGATGCGCAAGCTGCTGACCAGCTGGGGGATTACGGATGCCAAGATCTACAATGCCTGCGGCCTGGCCAACGGCAACCTGGGCTCGGCAGCTTATCCGGGCGTGGGCAAGAACACCGAAAACGAAATGTCGGCAGCTGACATGGCAATCGTCTGCCAGAAGCTGCTGAAGGACTTCCCGGAAGTTTTGAACACGACTTCCATTGCCCAGGCGACTTTTTCAACCGGCCCCAGCCAGACGCAAATGACCAACTGGAACTGGATGCTGAAAGGCCTGAGCAGCTACTACTCTGACTTGCCGGTTGACGG
>NZ_BOCG01000594.1 GCF_016587775.1 Lactobacillus nasalidis
CAGAGCCGCCAGGTTGTATCTGAGCGGCAGGGCTTCCTTGATCTGCAAAACCAGGTGGCTGCCGTCCTTACCAGTAAGCAGGGCCAGGTAGCAGCGCGTCCCCCAGCTGCCGACGCCCACGCTGTAGCGGATAATGTCTGTAACTTCGTAGTTGATCAAGAGCACCCGCACGTCGTCTCTGGCACCGGTTTGGTATTCTTCCATGCCCTTGAGCAGCTCGTCATAAGTCTTCTGCGGCACGTGCCGGGCCCGAGGCGGGTTGTCCTTGAAGCGCAGGCGGCCGTCAGCGGTCTTTTCCGTGAACTTTTTGACCACGGCATCTGAATTGTTCTTCGGCGCCCTGGTGGCCACCTTCTGCAGGACACGCTTCATCTGCTCGCTCTCGGTCACCTCGCCCAGCAGCCTGTCCACGCTGTAGGAAAGGTTGAACCGGTCCAGAAGCGGCAGGGAGTTGGAGTACTTGATCCCGCGCCGGTAGGCGTGGACGGTTTCCGCCAGAATCATGTCCAGCTGGTCTTTTGGATAGCCGTTGATCCGGCCGGTCAAAACCACGCTGGTCAAGAGGCGCTTGAGGTCAAATTCCCAATTGCCGATTCTGGCTTCGTCAAAGTCGTTCAAGCCAAACAGGAGCTGGCGCTCCGGTGAGGCAAAAAAGCCGAAATTGGTCAGGTGGGCATCCCCGCAGATGATTACCGGAATATGCGACTGGCATTCCGGGAACTGGCGCAGGTCCTTTTCCATGATCCCGGCCGTGGCCCGGAAGTAGGAAAAAGGATTCTGCATCATTCTCTGGTGCCGCATCCCCAAAAGTTCAGGGATCATCTTCTCCTCCGTCAGCTTGATCAGCTGGACCACGTCACGCTCAACCGGCTTGAAAGTGCTGATCGCCGCAATCGGATGCTCCCGGCGGCGGTCCTCCCCCTGCCGAATCAGCTCCTCTTGACTGGAGCCGATAAACATTTGATCGATTTTAAAGGTTTCAATCTCCTGGTGGTCTTTTTCCATCTTCTATCCTACTTTTCGTCTTCTTCCAATTCGCTTTCCTGCGGCTTCATGGCCTCGAAAGCGTCCTTCTTCTTCGCCTTTTCTTCTTCTTCCTGTTCTTCAACGACCCGAACCTTTTCGGCGGCTTCAGCCACAAAGTATTCCTGGCTGTTGAACGGCGTCTGCCCCCGCCGGTCGGCGTGCACCCATTCGGTCTTGTGCAGGATCCGGGCTTGGACATTGTCCTGCCACATTTTGGCAAAAATGTCCAAAACTCTTTCCTTCAAGTCTTCCTGCAGAATCGGGAAGAGGGTTTCGACTCTCCGGTTCAGGTTCCGCCGCATCATGTCCGCGCTGGCCAGGTAGACTTCTTCCTTGCCGTCGTTGTAGAAGTAGTAGATCCGGCTGTGTTCCAGGAAGCGGCCAACGATCGAGTGAACCTCGATGTTGTCGCTGACGCCCGGAATTTCCGTCTTCAAGCAGCAGATCCCGCGGACGATCAAGTGCACCTTGACCCCGGCAGCAGAAGCCGCGTAGAGCTTGGCAATCACGTCCGGGTCAGACAGGGAGTTCATCTTCATGTGGATCTCGGCGTGCCGGCCAGCCTTGGCAATGGCGATTTCGTTGTCGATCTTTTCATAGATGAACTGGCGGATCAGTTTCGGCGAAATGCGCAGCTTGCTGAAGTAAGGCGGCTTGGAGTAGCCGGACAGCATGTTGAAGAGGTTGGTGGCGTCAACGCCCAGGTCTCGGTCACAGGTAAAGAGGCCCAGGTCAGTGTAGAAGTGGGCAGTCACGTCGTTGTAGTTACCAGTCCCCAGGTGCAGGTAGCGGCGGATGCCGTCTTCGTCGCGGCGGATGACCAGAGTCACCTTGGTGTGGGTCTTCAGGCCCACCAGCCCGTAGATGACGTGGCAGCCCATCTGTTCCAAAGTTCTAGCCCAGTGGACGTTGTTTGACTCGTCAAAGCGGGCCTTGACTTCGACCAAAACAGTAACCTGCTTGCCGGCCTTGGCGGCCTGGCCCAGGTACTTGATGATCGGCGAGTTGCCGGACACCCGGTACAGGGTCATCTTGATGGCCAAAACTTCCGGGTCCTTGGCAGCCTGCTTGACGAAGTTCAAAACGGCGTCAAAGCTGTCGTACGGGTGCTGAACCAGGTAGTCCTTTTCCCGGATTGATTCAAAAATGTTGCGGTCGCTTCTCAAGGCCGGGTCGATAAAGGCCTGCATCGGGCTGTAGCGCAGCTCTTCATGGCCTTCCACCATCCCTGGCAGCTTCTTGAGGAAGGTCAGGTCGATCGGGCCGTTGATGCTGAAGACGCTGCCTTCGTCCACGTTCAGCCGCTTCATCAAGTGCTTGAGCAGCTTGGTGTTCATGCTGTTTTCCACTTCCAGCCGGGTCACGTGCCCGTGTTCACGGTCTTCAAGCTGCTTTCTGACTGCCAGCAGGAAGTCGGAAGTGTCGCTTTCTGAAACGTCCAGGTCCATGTCCCGGGTAACCCGGTAGCAGGCCGCCTGGCGGATCTCGTAGCCGTCAAACAAACGGTCGGCAAAGACCTTGATGATGTCTTCCAGCAAAATGAAGTCATTGTCGCCGTCAGGCAGCTTGACCAGGCGCGGGAAGATGTTCGGCACGCGGACCGTGGCGAATTTGTGGTCGCCGTTTTCCTGGTCCTTTAAGCGCAGGGCGATGTTCAAAGAGTCGTTGTTGATGAACGGGAACGGCCGGGACTGGTCATCCGCCATCGGGGTCAAGACCGGGTAAAGCTCGTTGTTGAAGTAGCGGCGGATGTATTCTTCCTGGTCTTCAGACAGCTCATCGCTTTCCAGAATGTTGATGTTGCTCTTGCGCAAAAGCGGCAGCAAGGAGCGAGAGTAAGTGGAGTAGCGCTTTTCAACGACTTCGTGCTCCTTTTGGTTGATCGCCGTCAGCTGTTCCAGCGGCGTGAGGCCGCTGGCGTCATGGCTCTTGACCTTGGCGGCCACCAGCTTGCTCAAGGAAGCCACCCGGACCATGTAG
>NZ_BOCG01000595.1 GCF_016587775.1 Lactobacillus nasalidis
CTGCCGGCGGCCAACGCCTTGCTCAACCTGCTGGAAGAGCCGGTCGCGCCGGTGGTCACTTTCCTGATCGCCAGCAACGGCGGCCAGATTCTGCCGACGATCCGCTCAAGAACGCAGATCATCAATTTCAGCCAGCAGCCTGCCTCTAGCCGGGAGAGCCTGCTGCTGGAAAACGGCATGACCCAGGCCGAGGTCGACCAGATCAAGGACAGCAGCCAAGTCGACCAGGCAGTGAAGTACTTTTACCAGGAGCTGCAAGAACACGATCCTCTGGCCATCGTGTCGGCCCACCAGCTGGCTGCTTTGGTCAAAAAACAGAAGCAGGGAACGAAGGCCTGGGAGAAGTACGTGTGGATTTTACTGAAGAAGTGGGCTGAAAAAGAACTCACGGCCGGCAACGTCCAGCAGGCCGCGGCCTTTTTGGCGGATTTGCTGCAGATTGACCAGATGCGGCAGAGCAATGTCGGCTTTTTGAACAATTTGGACTATTTAGCATTGAAGTGGCAGCAGTAAAGGCAGGTAAGGAAAGTGGATCCATATACTAAATTGCAGCAGCTTCAGCAGCAGATGGAACGCATGCTCAAGAGCATGGATTCCCTGCAGCAGGAAGTGCTGGAAAGCTTGAAGGAAAACACCGAGCTGAAGGTTGAAAACCAGCTTCTGCGCGAGAAGCTGGACAAATTGACGGTTAAAGAGCACGAGGGCAAAAGCCAGAGCGGCATAGCGATGCTCAAGCAGATCTACCAGTCTGGCTACCATATTTGCAACATGTACTACGGGACGCACCGCGATCCGAGCGCGGACTGCATGTTTTGCCTGGATATTTTGGATAATTTTGGAAAGAAGTCGGTACACAAATAATGCAAACGCAACACAGCTACGCAGATGAAAACCAGGGCAGGCTCTATTTGGTGCCCACGCCCATTGGCAACCTGGAGGACATTACCATCCGGGCCAAGCGGATTTTGCAAGAAGCCGACTATATCGCGGCTGAAGACACGCGGACCAGCGGGCTGATGCTGGACCGGCTGGGCATACACAACAAGATGGTGGCTTTTCACAAGTTCAACTCAAAAGAAAAGGCACCGGAACTGGTCCGGCTCATGCAGGAGGGGGCGACGATCGCCGAAATCAGCGATGCCGGCATGCCGGTGATTTCTGATCCGGGCTACATCCTGGTTCAAGAATGCATCAAAAACGGGGTTCCGGTGGTGCCGCTGCCGGGTCCGTCGGCTTTCGCGACGGCCCTGATTGCTTCCGGTTTTGACGGCCAGCCCTTCACCTATTACGGCTTTTTGCCCCGCAAGGCCAGCCAGCAGCGGCCTTTTTTGGAAGAGATCAACCAGTCGAAGGCAACCTCGATTTTTTATGAGGCCCCGCACCGGCTGCTGAAAACTTTGGAACAGATGGCTGAAGTGCTGGCGCCAGACCGGCAGATCGTCTGCGCCCGGGAACTGACCAAGATCCACGAGGAATTCGTCCGCGGCAGCTTAAGCGAAGTCATCCAGCACTTTAAGGAAGTCGACCCGCGGGGAGAATTCGTGGTGCTGGTTTCGCCGAACACGGAAGAAAAGGCGCTTGACTGGGACGAACTGGTTGACCTGGTCAAAGAGCAGGTAGCCGGCGGCGTCTCCAAGAAAGACGCCATCAAGCAGGTGGCCAAGGCCCAGGGCGTTTCCAAAAACGAGCTCTATGACCGCTACCACCAACAGGGGGAATAATGAAATACTACAAGGAATATCGCCTGGAGTATGCCGACTGCGGCGAGACCGGGCACTTGAAACTGCCCAGAATGATCGACCTGATGATGGAAACCTCAGAAGGACAGCTGGCCGATACTTTGGGCGGCACGGCAGCCATGCAGGAACGCGGCCTGGGCTGGGTGGTCACCCAGTATGAGTTCGAGTTCGCGGACCTGCCGGCGGCCGGCCAGAAGATCAGGATCTGGACGGAAGCGGTTGGCTACAACCGTTTTTTGTCCTACCGTGATTTCGGCATTGAGGATGAAAACGGCCACCAGCTCGTCAATGCCCGCAGCCAGTGGGTGCTTTTTGACTTGAAGAAACGGCGGCTCTTGCCGAGCAGCGAGGAGATCATGGCTGACTTGAAGGCGCCGGTTTTGGAAAAGATGCCGCGCTTTAAGCGCCTGCGGGCCAGAGACGACTATGAGGACGAAAAGGTCTACCGGGCCTACTATTACGACCTGGACATGAACCACCACGTCAACAACTCCCATTACCTTGACTGGGTTATCGACACCCTGCCGCGCGACTTTTTGAACAGCCACGAGCCAAAGGAGCTGGCGATCAAGTTTGAAAAGGAAATCCGCTACGGCGACGAAGTTGCCTGCCGGGTCAAAAGCACGGCTGGCGAAGCGGCTGCCTCCAGCTGGCACGCTGTCTGCCGGCAGGGAGAAGTTATGGCACTTTGTGAGGTAAAGTGGCAAAAAATGTGTTTTAATAGAAACTGATTCAGTTGTTTTTGTTAAGCCATTTTTAGGAGGACAGTCTATTGAAAAGTGAATCAAAAGTAAAAGGCCGGCTGGAATTGCGGGAGCTGGTGCTCTTGGCCATGGTGATCGCCATCAAGGTGGTCCTGGAGCAGTTTAAGGTCGGGAATGCCACTCTGCAAGTCGGCCTTGGCTTCATCGGCAGCGTCATGCTGGGCTACTTGTTCGGGCCTTGGTGGGGCTTTGCCGGCGGTGCCTTGAGCGACCTGGTTTCATCGGCAATTTTCGGCAACCTGGGCGGCTTCTTTATCGGCTACACCTTGACGGCTGCCTTGGGGCCGATGATCTACGGCTTCTTCTTGTACAAGAAGCCCGTGCAGATCTGGCGGGTCATTGCTTCCGTAATCTGCGTCACGGTGATCTGCAACATCGGCCTGAATACCCTTTGGGTCAGCCTGATGTACGGGACTAAATTCATGGCTGCTCTGTCCAGCCGGATCTTGAAGGAAATGATCACGCCGTGGATTCAGATGGTCGTGGTTTGGTTCGTTTTGCAGGGACTGTCCCGCGTCAAAATGAGTAAAAAGTTTTAGGAATCGTAGTTTAGAGAATGAAAATTTTAAGCATTTCGACGGCAACGAGCGATTTGAGCGTTGCCTTGAATGATGACGACCGCCTGATCAGCGAAAAGATCGAAGAAAACCAGCGCAATCACAGCGTTGACCTTGATCCGGACATTGCCGGTCTGCTCAAAGAGGCTGGCTTGACTCTCCAGGATATCGACCGCTTTGCCGTTGCGATTGGGCCGGGTTCTTACACTGGCCTCAGAGTCGGCTTAACCACGGCCAAGATGTTTGCCAGCATTTTGGGCAAGGAGCTGGTGGGCGTGTCGACCCTGCAGGCCCTGGCCCAAAATTTTGCCGGGGAAGACGCCCTGGTAGTGGCCGCGCTGGACGCGCGCAACCACAACTTCTTCGCCGGGGCCTACCGGGGAGAAGAAGCCGTGATCGCTGACGGCCACTATCCTTTGAGCAGCCTGCTTGAGCAGGTGGCCGCCCTGCCGGATGAAAAAGTGATTTTTGTCGGCAGCGACTTTAGCAAGTATCAAGAAGAAATCACGGCTGCTTTGGCAGACAAAGACCTGCACCTGGGAGAGGGCAGCGAGAACCTGCTTCACGCCAGCGCCATCGGCCGCCTGGCCTTGACTAGTCCAGTGCTTGACCCGGACCAGGCTGAGCCGAGATATCTGCGCCGCACGCAGGCAGAATACGACTGGCAGAAGAAGACCGGTCAAGAATTTAAAGCAGACAGTGCTTACGTAGAAGAAGTTTAGACAAACCATGGGACTATTCTTTAAAGCCGACCTGGTGCGCTTTGCTCCGCGGGCGGTCAGCGTGAACGGACAAGAATACAGCTTGAGAAAGGCAACTGCCGATGAGCTGGCACAATTGCTTTTGCTGGAAAAAGAAGTCTACGCCGGGGCGCTGCCCTGGAACGAGCAGGTCTTTTATGAAGAGCTGCTCCGCCGCGACTCCATCTACCTGCTCCTGCGCCAGGGAGATTACCTGGTGGGGGCGGTTGGCTGCCGCTTTGGCCTGCACACGGGCCACGTCACCTTTTTGGCGGTCGTTCCCGACCGGCAGAACCAGGGCCTGGGGACCTACCTGCTCAAGACCGTTTTGGACCAGGCCAAGGCCGGCGACCTGCGGTCGGTGACCTTGGAGGTGCGGGCGGAAAACGTCCGCGCCCAGGCTCTCTACCGCCGGCTGGGCTTTAGAGACAACTTTGTCCGCAAGAACTACTACAGCAACTACGGCCGCCGCAACAGCGACGGCTTGAACATGATCTGCGACTTAAGAAAGAAGAACTGACTTTGAAGGAAAAGAAAGACATTCGTATTTTAGCTTTTGAGAGCTCCTGCGACGAAACCTCGACGGCCGTGGTGAAGAACGGGTCGGAAATCGAGAGTCTGGTGGTCGCTACCCAGATCAAAAGCCACGCCCGTTTCGGCGGGGTCGTGCCTGAAGTGGCCAGCCGGCACCATATCGAAGTGATCACCCAGATCACCAGAGAAGCCATGGAGCAGGCGGGGGTTGACTGGAAAGACCTGGATGCCATTGCCGTTACCCATGGCCCTGGCCTGGTCGGGGCGCTCTTGATCGGGATCAATGCGGCCAAGGCGGCCTCAATGGCAACCGGCCTGCCTTTGATTGGGGTTGACCACATCATGGGCCACATTTCAGCTGCCCAGCTGGTTGAGCCGATCCAGTACCCGGCCTTGGCCCTGCAGGTTTCCGGCGGCCACACTGAGATCGTCCTGCTCAAGGACCCGACCCATTTTGAAATCGTCGGCGACACCCGCGATGACGCGGCCGGTGAAGCCTACGACAAGATCGGCCGGGTTCTGGGCGTCAACTACCCGGCCGGCAAGACGATCGATCAGTGGGCCCACGAAGGCAAAGACAGCTTCGGCTTCCCGAGAGCCATGATCGACGAAGACAACTATGACTTCTCTTTCTCAGGCTTGAAGAGTGCCTTCATCAACACCTGCCACCATGCTGACCAGCTGGGGCAAAAGCTGGACAAGTACGATCTGGCGGCCAGCTTCCAGGCAGCAGTGGTTGACGTCCTGGCGGAAAAGACCATCCGCGCCATCAAGGAATACCAGCCAAAGACCTTCATCATGGGCGGCGGGGTTGCCGCCAACCGGGGCTTGAGGGAACGGATGGCCAAGGAAATCGCCGCTCTTGAAAAGGCGCCGAAGGTGATCCTGCCGCCGCTCAAGCTCTGCGGCGACAACGCGGCCATGATCGGCGCGGCAGCCTACAACCAGTACTTAGCCGGCAACTTTGCCGACTTGACCCTGGATGCGGACCCGTCGATGGAATTGCCTTACGCAGAAGATTACCGGTAAAGTAAAAACGTTCACTTCAAGTTGAAGTGAACGTTTTTGTTTGCTGTTTGCATTAAAAATCTTCCAGGGCCAGAGAGGCTTCTTCCCAGGCCTGGGTGACTTCGTTGATTTTTTCCTGGACGTTCGTCAGGTCTTCCTGCAGGGGGCCAAGCTTGCCGAAGTCCGCGGCGATGGCTGGATCGGCCATCTGTTGCTGGATCTCTTTTTCCTTGGCTTCCAGCTCGGTCAGCTGCTTTTCAGCCTGGGCCACCTGCCGCTCCAGCTTCCGCTTTTCAGAATCCCGCTTCTTTTGCTCCTGGTAGGAGAGCTTGTTTTCGCTGACGGCCTTGGCGGCTGCCGGCTGCTCGCTCGCGCTTTCTTGCTGGCGGGCTTCTTCTTTGGCCTTTTCATTCAGGTAGTAGGAGTAGTTGCCTTCGTAAATCTTGGCCCGGCCGTCTTTGGCGACGACGATCTTGTTGGCCAGTTCGTTGATGAAGTAGCGGTCGTGGGAGACGAAGAGCAGGGTGCCGTCGTAGTCGGCCAGGGCCTGTTCCAGGACTTCCTTGGCGTCCAGGTCCAGGTGGTTGGTCGGTTCGTCCATCAAGAGGAAGTTGTTGTGCTCCATGGACAGGACCGTCAAGGTCAGCCGGGCTCTCTGGCCGCCGGAAAGCTGGCTGACTTTCTTGTCGATGTCCTTGGCAGTGAACAGGAAGCTGGCCAGGATTGACCGGATGTCTTTTTCGTTCATTTCCTTGTGTCTGTCCCAGATCGTGTCGATCACGGTCTTGGAGTAGTCCAGTCCCTGCAGCTCCTGGTCGTAGTAGCCGATGTCCAGGCTGGCGCCGTATTTGATGGAGCCATGCTTGACTGGCAGCTGCTTCATGACCGTCTTGAGCAGGGTTGACTTGCCGATCCCGTTTTGGCCGATGATGGCCACCCGGTCGCCCTTGTTGATCTGGAAGGAGATGTCCTTCAGCATGGTCTTGTCCGGATAGCCGACGGCCAGGTCCTTCAAGATCAGGACCTCTTTGCCTGACGGCCGCTCACTGCTAAAGTTGATCCGCACTTTAGAGCGGTGCTTGGGCGGATCGATCAGCTCCATTTTCTCCAGGGCCTTGCGCCGGCTTTGGGCCTGCTTGGTGGTCGAAGCGCGGACGATGTTCTTTTGAATGAACTCTTCCTCGCGCTTGATCTCTTCTTGCTGCTTTTCATAGGCAGCTTCCTGCTGCTGGTCGCGCAGCTCTCTTTCCTTCAAGTACTGGCTGTAGTTGCCCTTGAAGACCGTCAGCTGGCCGTGCTGCAGTTCAAAGATCTGCGTGGCCAGGTGGTCCAGGAAGTACTGGTCGTGGGAAACCGTCAAAATGGCGCCCGGATAGTTCTTGAGGAAGCTTTCCAGCCAGTCCAGGGTATCCAGGTCCAGGTAGTTGGTCGGTTCGTCCAAAAGCAGCAGCGGGGGCTTCTTCAAGAGCAGCTTGACAAAGCTCAGCCGCGTCTTTTCCCCGCCTGAGAGGCTGGCAATCTGCTTGTTCCAGGTCTCTTGCGGGAAGTTGAAGCCATTGAGCATGCTCTTGATCTCGGCCTGGTAGGTGTAGCCGCCGGCCTGTTCAAAATTGTACTGGGCCTGGTCCAGGCGCTGGAGCAGGTCGCTGTCTTCAGGATGGTCGGCGACGGCATACTGCAGCTTCTCCAGCTGCTGGCCCTGGGCAATTAGGGGCTGGAAGACCGTCAGCATTTCGTCCCAGATCGACTTTTCCTCGTCAAAGTCGTGTTCCTGGGCGATGTAGCCGAGCTCGATGCCTTTGTTGACGGTAAATTCGCCCTGGCTGGCCTCCTGGCGGCCGGTCATGATCTTGAGCAGGGTCGTTTTGCCGACCCCGTTGGGGCCGACGAGCCCGATCCGGGCGTTGTTCTCAATTGAAAAGTTTACGTTGCTGAATAAAGGAGTGGCGCCGAAACGCTGCTCCAAATTGTGTCCTTGTGCTATTATCATATTTTTTCACCTTGAAACATTGTACCATGCAAAGGCCCGCCAAACGCTCCCGGGAGCGTTTTTCCCCAAGTATTTTCGCCGCGTCTGCCTGCAGGCTGCTTCGATTAGTTTGTGAAAAAATTCTATGAAAAGGATTTTATGGCAAATATTGTGAATTTACGACTTGCCAAAGACTAGTAAAAACGATTATGATAGTAGATGATTGATTAGAGATTCACATTCACAAATCAAATCTACGACGGAGGCATCTTTATGAACAACAAAATCAGAATTCCCAAGGCTACTGCCAAAAGATTGCCGCTCTATTACCGCTACTTGCTGCTTTTGAATGATGAGGGGAAAGACAAGGTTTCCTCAACTGAACTGGCGGAAGCTGTCCAGGTCGATAGCGCGTCGATCCGCCGCGATTTTTCCTATTTCGGGGCTCTGGGCAAGCGGGGCTATGGCTATGACGTCAAGAACCTGCTTGGCTTCTTCAAGAAGATTCTCAACCAGGACACTTTGACCAATGTGGCCCTGGTCGGGGTCGGCAATCTGGGGCACGCCCTGCTCAACTACAACTTTAAGCGCAGCAACAACATCAGAATTTCCTGTGCTTTTGACATCAACCCGGAAATTACCGGCAAGATCACCCAAGGGGTGCCAGTGTACTCAATGGATGAAATGAAACAGCAGATTGCTGACCAGCAGATCCGCATCGCGATCCTGACCGTGCCGCAGGCAACCGCCCAGAAGACGGCCGACGAAATGATTGAAGCCGGGATCAAGGGGATCATGAACTTTACGCCGATCCGGCTGTCAGCACCGAATGGCGTGCGGATTCAAAATGTCGACCTGGCAACTGAGCTGCAGACTTTGATCTACTTCCTTGATTCAGACCAGCTGGCTCAGCAACAGTCCGAAGAAGGAAAATAAACTATTCACAGATAGCATAAATAGCACTTTTTAGCACTCAAAGCTAAAAAGTGCTATTTTTCTCTTGCCTTTTTTAGAAAAAGGGCTTATTATCATAGTTGTAAGTTAGCACTTGATCAACATGAGTGCTAAAGAATTTTTTAAGACAATTAATTTCAGGAGGGAATAACGTGTTACAACCAATTGGAGATCGCGTGATCGTTGAAGTTAAAGAAGCTGAAGAACAAACCGTTGGTGGCATCGTACTTGCTTCCAACGCAAAGGAAAAGCCGACCCAAGGCAAGGTTGTTGCCGTAGGCGCCGGCCTGTACGCTGAAGATGGCAGCAAGCTTCCTATGACCGTCCAAGAGGGCGATGAAGTTTTATACGATAAGTATTCTGGCACCAAGGTCAAGTACGAAGGCAAGGAATACTTAGTCCTTCATGAAAAAGACATTTTGGCAATCGTTAAGTAATTTAAGGAGTGCAGATTAAAAAATGGCAAAAGACATCAAGTTTTCAGAAGACGCAAGACGTTCACTTTTAAATGGCGTAGACAAGCTGGCCAACACGGTTAAGACCACTTTGGGGCCAAAGGGCAGAAACGTTGTTTTGGAACAAAGCTATGGCAACCCGACCATCACCAATGACGGTGTAACGATCGCCAAGGCGATTGAACTGGAAGACCACTACGAAAACATGGGCGCCAAGCTGGTTGCCGAAGCTGCTTCAAAGACCAACGACATTGCCGGTGACGGTACCACCACGGCTACTGTCTTGACGCAAGCCATCGTTCAAGAAGGCATGAAGAACGTGGTTGCCGGTGCCAACCCTGTCGGCATCCGCCGCGGGATTGAAAAGGCTACCCAAGCTGCTGTAGACCAGCTGCACAAGAACAGCCACGAAGTTTCCAGCCGTGACCAAATCGCGCAAGTTGCTTCAATCTCAAGTGCTTCCAAGGAAATCGGCGACTTGATCGCTGAAGCCATGGAAAAGGTCGGCAACGACGGCGTCATCACCATCGAAGACTCACGCGGGATCGAAACTGAACTGAGCGTGGTTGAAGGGATGCAGTTTGACCGCGGCTACCTGTCACAATACATGGTAACTGACAACGACAAGATGGAAGCCGACTTGGAAAATCCGTACATCTTGATTACTGACAAGAAGATTTCCAACATCCAAGACATCTTGCCAATGCTGCAGGAAATCGTGCAACAAGGCCGCGCGCTGTTGATCATCGCTGACGACGTTACTGGTGAAGCTTTGCCGACTCTGGTTTTGAACAAGATCCGCGGGACCTTCAACGTCGTAGCTGTTAAGGCACCTGGCTTTGGCGACCGCCGCAAGGAACAATTGGCCGACATCTCTGCTTTGACTGGCGGTACGGTTATTTCCGAAGACCTGGGCCTGGAACTTAAGGACACCCAGCTCAGCCAATTGGGTCAAGCCCGCCGCGTAACCATCACCAAGGACTCAACCACCATCGTTGACGGCTCCGGCGCCAAGGAAGCCATCCAAGAACGCGTTGACACGATCAGAAAGCAAATCGAAGACACGACTTCAGACTTCGACAAGAAGAAGCTGCAAGAACGTCTGGCCAAGCTGACTGGCGGCGTAGCCGTAATCCACGTCGGTGCCGCTACGGAAACCGAACTCAAGGAACGCCGCTACCGGGTTGAAGACGCTTTGAACGCTACCCGTGCAGCCGTTGACGAAGGCTACGTTGCCGGTGGTGGTACTGCCTTGGTCAACGTTGAAGAAGCCGTTAAGGCAACCAAGGGCGACACGGCTGACGAACAAACCGGTATCAACATCGTTGCCCGCGCTTTGACTGCTCCGGTTCGTCAAATCGCTGAAAACGCCGGCAAGGAAGGTTCAGTTGTCGTTGACCACCTGCGCAAGGTTGACCCAGAAGTCGGCTACAACGCAGCTGAAGACAAGTACGTCAACATGATTGACGAAGGGATCATCGACCCAACCAAGGTGACCCGGTCAGCTCTGCAAAACGCTGCCTCAATCGCTGGTCTGCTGTTGACGACTGAAGCTGTCGTTGCTGAAATTCCTGAAGAAAAGAAGGAAGCCGCACCTGCACAGCCAGGCATGATGTAAAAACAGGCAAACCGATAACACGAGAATTACTGTAAGAAGAGCTCAGCCAGCCGCTGAGCTCTTTTTGCGTGCAGACCTGGCGAGTCGGCGCGGGAAATGCTGTATAATAAAGAACAGTATTACAAGGTGAGGAAGTTTTTATGCCAAGAAAAGCTACGACTCCGATGATGGAGCAATATTATCAGATTAAAGAGCAGTACCCGGATGCCTTTCTTTTCTATCGGGTGGGCGACTTTTACGAACTCTACGAGGATGACGCCATCAAGGGCTCGCAGATTCTGGAGCTGACCCTGACCCACCGGTCAAACAAGTCGGACAACCCGATTCCGATGGCCGGCGTGCCGCACATGGCGGTTGATTCCTATGTCAATACTTTGGTGGAGAAGGGCTACAAGGTTGCCATCTGCGAGCAGCTGGAAGACCCGAAGAAGGCCAAGGGCATGGTGAAGCGGGGAATCATCCAGCTGGTCACCCCCGGCACCAAGATGGCCCAGGGGCCAGACGACAGCCAGGAGAGCAACTACCTGACCTCTGTGGTGGCTAAAAGCGGCGGCTACGGGCTGGCCTACAGCGACCTGTCAACGGGGGAGATTTTTGCCACCCATGTCAAGCATTACGCCGAAGTGGTCAATGAGCTGCTGTCGCTCAGAACCCGGGAGGTCGTTTTTGCCGGCAACCTGGCTCCTGAGGAGCTGGAGAGTTTGAACAAGGCCAACATTACTGTGTCAGAGCCGGCGGAAGTGGACGGCGAGCACGCCGAAATCTCCTACGTGCAGCAGAAGCTGACCGATCCGCTTGAACAGGCGGCCACGCGCCAGCTGGTGGTTTACCTGCTGGCAACGCAGAAGCGGAGCCTGGCCCACCTGCAGATTGCCGAAAGCTTTGAAGTCGGCCAATACCTGCAGATGGCCAACACGGTCCAGCGAAACCTGGAGCTGACCCAGTCGGCCACGACCGGCAAAAAGCAGGGCTCCTTGTTCTGGGTCCTGGACAAGACCACCACGGCCATGGGCGGCCGGCTTTTGAAGCAGTGGCTCAGCCGGCCCCTGCTGTCTTTGGACCGGATCAACCAGCGCCAGCAGATGGTGCAGGCACTTTTGGACGACTACTTTACCAGAGAAAGCATCGTTGACTCCTTAAAGGGAGTCTATGACCTGGAGCGCTTGAGCGGCCGGATCGCTTTTGGCAACGTCAACCCCCGCGAGCTGCTGCAGCTGGCCAAGAGCCTGCAGGCCACCAAGCCGATTCTGCAGGCCCTGGCCGATTCGGGCAATCCGGACCTGGAGAACTACGGCCGCTCGATTGATCCGCAAAGCGAAGTGGCTGAAAGCATCCAGTCCTGCCTGGTCGATGAGCCGCCGATTTCCGCCAAGGAAGGAAACATGATCCGTCCCGGCGTCAGCGAGGACCTGGACAAATACCGGGAAGCCATGAATGGCGGGAAAAAGTGGCTGGCGCAGATGGAACTGGAAGAGCGGCAAAAAACCGGCATCGACAATTTGAAGATCGGCTACAACCGGGTCTTTGGCTACTTTATCCAGGTCAGCCGGGGCAACGTTTCCAAGGTGCCGCAGGACCGCTATACCCGCAAGCAGACCTTGACCAACGCCGAGCGCTACATCACCCCGGAGCTCAAGGAGCATGAAAACCTGATCCTGGAAGCCGAAAGCCGGTCGACGGATCTGGAATATGAGATTTTCAGCCAGCTCAGAGAAGCAGTCAAGGCCCACATTCCGGCCCTGCAGGAGCTGGGCCGCAAGCTGGCGGCCCTGGACGTCTTCGTGGCCTTTGCCCAGGACGCTGAGGAAAAGAACTACTGCCGGCCGAGTTTTTCCGCCAAAAACGAGATTTTTATCAAAAACGGCCGCCATCCGGTCGTTGAAGCCG
>NZ_BOCG01000596.1 GCF_016587775.1 Lactobacillus nasalidis
AGCGAGAAATCGCTTGACCTTTTTTACTTACAGAAGCAGCAAGTCTTTCCTGGTCTTGGTGAAGGGGTGGAAGCCTTCTTCGCCAAGATACCCGCAGTCTTCTATTCTGACGCCGCCGACGCCTGGCAGATAAATGCCCGGCTCAATTGAAAAGCACATCCCTGCTTCCAGCTTTTGCTCGCTTCCCGGCTCCAGATTTACCGGCTCATGAACCTGCATCCCAATCCCGTGACCCAAGCGGTGGGTAAAGTACTGCCCATAGCCCGCTTGCTCAATAACCCCGCGGGCCACCTGGTCAAGCTCGCCTGCCGTCATCCCTGGTTTGGCTGCCTTAGCCGCCGTTTCCTGGGCTAAGCGAACCGTTTCATAGATCTTCCGCTTTGCCGGGCTGATTTCGCCCAGGGCCACCGTCCGGCTGACATCAGAAGCGTAGCCATCCTTCATGACCCCCAGGTCAAAAATCACCATGTCCCCAGCCTGAATTCCCTTTTGGCCGGGCAGGCTGCTGACGCTGGCCGCGCTTTCCCCGGCCTGGACGATCAAGGGAAAGCTCAAGTCGCCTACTTTTCTTTTCTTCAGCTGGTAGTCCAGTTCAAGGGCCAGCTCGCTTTCGCTCATCCCCTGCCCCTCTTTTAAAAGGGCAAAAGCCAATGCCAATGCCAGGTCAGCCTGCCGGCCCGCTGCCTGCAGCTTCTCAATTTCAGCCGGCGACTTGATCATCCGCTGGCCGGCCAGCCAAGGGGAGATATCCGCTTCCAGATTTGCTTTTGGAAAAACTTCCTTAATGGCCCGGTAATGGCCAAGCGATACCGCCCGGGCTTCTAATGCCCAAACTTCTTTTGGCCAGGCAGGCATTTTTTCTTTGGCCTTCTCCCAAGGGTTCTCCCCGTCTTGGTAAAAGCAGGCCCGGTCCGCCCAAGCAGTCTGAGCGACTTCTCCTTCATTGATGGCCGGCGCCAGCAAAAGGGCCTGGCCTGTTCTGGATACCAGCAGGGCAAAGACCCGCTCCTCTGTCCAGCTGCTGTAGCCAGTAAGGTAGGCAATGTCCACCGGGTCTGCCACATAGGCCAGGTCAATATTCTCTTCATCCAGGTAGGCCGTTAGGGCACTCAGATGGTCTTGCCAGATTAATTTTCTTTCTTCTTTCATGCTTTTTCACTCCTAAAAAAACGCTTTCGGTTCATTTTAATATTTCTTTCCTTTTTGTAGGATATTTTTAATCTTTTGTCTAGGCAGGGGCCGACAATTGTTATATAATTTCTATCAAATTCAAAGGCCAGTCTATCAATTTTATTCTTGGCTTTCGGATTTTGGGTAAACAAACTTTTGCATTTTTCATAAGCACTGGCTTATTAGAAAGGATAACACAAATGAGCAATAACCCTCCAAATCAGATTAAGCGCGTCAGGCTTTCCATCAGCCTCTACCTCAACTACGTCGCCCATGGCTTTGGCCTCTTGATCCTGTCTCAGAACATGACCGCCTTGGGGCAGAGCTGGCACGCTCCTTTAAAAATCGTTTCTTTCGTGATTTCCGGCATCGGCATTGGCCGCCTTTTAGCCTACCTCATCACTGGTTATCTTGCTGATAAGTTCAGCCGCAAATTCTTTGTTTACCTGGGCATGGCCTGCTATCTGACTTTTGCCCTGGCTACCCCCTTTGCCAAAAACGTCTACTTTGCCTACTTCTTAGCCGTCCTGGCCGGAATCGCCAACTCGGCCTTGGACGCGGGCACCTACACTACTTTCGCTGAAATGGGCAGCCAAAAGAGCAACATCCTGCTCAAGGCAGCGGTCTCTTTAGGCGAATTCATCCTGCCCATCGAAGTTGCCAGCTTAAACGGCCGCTGGTTTGGGATCAGCTTCATGACCATGGCGGCCATCCTGCTTGTCAACGCCCTCTTGCTGGCCCCGCTCAAGTTCCCGGCTCCCCAGCAAAAAAATGCTGCAGTGTCTGCCGGCCAGCAGCAGGTATCTAAAAAGAAGCTCCTAGCCACGGTCTGCTTCGTTTTATACGGCTACGCCTCCATGGCCCTCATGATCTGGTTCACCCAGTGGGTCACCATGTTTGGGCAAAAGCAGGGCTTCTCGCTTGCCAGCAGCCACCTTTTCCTGTCCTTGTACAGCATCGGCTCCATCACCGGCGTCTTCTGCCTCTTTGCCATTTTGGGCAAAGTCTCCGGCCAAAGGCTCCTGATCTTCATGAACCTGGCCGCCAGCAGCGCGATCGCCGTCATGCTGGTCAGCCAGACA
>NZ_BOCG01000597.1 GCF_016587775.1 Lactobacillus nasalidis
CAATGTCAGAACCGCCAGCCGCCTGCGCCGGCTGGGGATCAAGAACATGTACGACCTGGCCCACTGCGATCCGGCAATTTTGGAGAAGGAGTTCGGGGTGATTGGCGACCAGCTTTTTGCCATGAGCTGGGGAGTGGACCGGAGCATCATCAAGCACAAGTACCGGCCCAAAAGCAAAAGCTACGGAAACTCCCAGATCTTAAACCGGGATTACGAGGACCAGCGGCAGATTGAGATCGTCATTCAGGAGATCGGCGACCAGGTAGCGGCCAGAATCAGGGCCCACCATTTGCTGGCCGGCCGGGTCAGCCTCTATGTCGGCTACGCTGACTATGAAGCCGATCCAGCTGGCTTCAGCATTCAAGAGAAGATCACGCCGACGGACGTTTCCAGCGATTTGGT
>NZ_BOCG01000598.1 GCF_016587775.1 Lactobacillus nasalidis
GCCGCTTTATCTACCTGGATCCTGAAATCGGCGGCAAGCGGGCCGTTGTTGAAGCCGCCGGCAACATCATTGCCAGCGGGGCTGAACCTCTGGCCATCACTGACTGCTTGAACTTCGGGAACCCGAACGAACCGGAAGTCTTCTGGGAACTGCACCACTCAGTCATGGGGATTGCCAAGGCCTGTGAAGTTTTGGAAACTCCAGTCGTTTCCGGGAACGTTTCCCTTTACAACGAAACTGACGACAAGTCCATCTACCCGACGCCAATGGTTGGCATGGTCGGCCTGGTCAAAAACCTGGACCACCTGGTCAGAGACAGCTTCCAGGAAGCCGGCGACGAAATCTACCTGGTTGGTCAAACCGGGGCGGACTACGCCGGCTCTGAACTGCAAAAGATGCTGACCGGTGAGATTTCCGGCCGCCTGCACGAGCTGGATCTGGACCACATTCACGATTACCAAAAGCGCCTGCTGGCTCAAATGGAAGCCGGCCACGTAGCCAGTGCCCACGACCTCAGCGAAGGCGGCCTGGGCGTCAGCCTGGCTGAAAGCAGCTTTGGGCACGGCATCGGGGCTGAAATCAGCAGCGAGCTGACCAGCGCGGAATTCTTCAGTGAAACTCCAGGCCGCTTCCTGGTCAGCGTACCAAGCGAATTCGCGGCCGAATTTGCCCAAGCCATGGGTGAAGATGCCGTCAAGATCGGTCAAACGGCCGGCGACAGCTTGAAGCTGAATTTGAAGGACCAGGCTGCTGAACTGCCGGTCGCCGAATTGAAACAAATTTGGGAGGAAGCCCTGCCATGCCTTATGAAATCAAAGGATTAAACGAAGAATGCGGCGTCTTTGGGATCTTTAACGTTCCTGACGCGGCCAACGTAACCTATTTCGGCCTGCACGCCCTGCAACACCGGGGCCAGCAGGGGGCCGGGATCGTGGCCAGCGATGGCCAGAAGCTGCGGCAGTTCCGTGACCGCGGTCTTTTGTCGGAAGTGTTTTCCAATCCGGCCGACCTGGACTTTTTGAAAGGCAACATGGCCATCGGTCACGTGCGCTACGGCACGGCCGGCTCTGACTCTCTGGCCAACGTCCAGCCCTTCCTGTTTCACTTCCAAGACGGGGAAATTGCCCTTTGCCACAACGGGAATCTGACCAACGCCAAAACTTTAAAAAAGCGCCTGGAAGATTCGGGCTCAGTTTTTCAGTCAAGCTCTGACACGGAAGTATTGATTCACTTGATCCGCCGCAAGGTGCGGATGCCGTTTATCGAAGCCTTGAAGGCCAGCTTAAACGAAGTCAAGGGCGGTTTTGCCTTCCTCTTGATGACCAACGACACGCTGTATGCGGCGCTGGATCCAAACGGCTTCCGGCCACTGGTGTTAGGACAAATGGACAACGGCAGCTATGTCGTAGCCAGTGAATCCTGCGCCCTGGACGCTGTTCATGCCAAGCTGCTGCGCGACGTGCAGCCGGGTGAGCTGTTGATCATCAACAAAGACGGGATCAAGATCGACCACTACACGACGGAAACCCAGCTGGCAGTCTGCTCGATGGAATACATTTATTTTGCCCGTCCAGACTCCATCATCCACGGGGTAAACATCCACACTGCCAGAAAGCGGATGGGGATGCTGCTGGCCAAGGAACAGCCGGCTCCAGAGGACGCGGATATGGTCATCGGGGTGCCGAACTCCTCTCTGTCAGCAGCCACCGGTTACGCGGAAGCAGCCGGCCTGCCATATGAAATGGGTTTGATCAAGAACCAGTACATTGCCAGAACCTTCATTCAGCCAACCCAGGCCCTGCGTGAACAGGGCGTCAAGATGAAGCTGGCGGCTGTCCGCGGGGTGGTCAGCGGCAAGAACATCATCGTGGTTGACGACTCGATCGTGCGCGGGACGACCTCGCGGCAGATCGTGCAGATGCTGAAGGAAGCCGGCGCCAAGTCCGTCCACATGCGGATCGCGTCACCGCCTTTCAAGTACCCGCACTTTTACGGGATCGACATTTCTGAGCGCAAGGACCTGATGGCTGCCAAATACAGCGTCAGCGACATGTGCAAACTGATCGGCGCCGACAGCCTGGGCTTTTTGAGCATTCCGAGCCTGATCAAGGCCGTGGACATGCCAGATGCCGGGGATGCGCCCAACGGCGGCTTGACGGTGGCCTACTTTGACGGCAAGTACCCGACGCCTTTGTACGACTACGAAAACCAAGTCAAAGAACCGTTGAATGTTGAACCAGTCGAAGAAATTTTAAAGAAGCAAAACAGAGGTGAATGATCGTGAATCGCTATAAGGATGCAGGCGTTGACGTTAACGCGGGCTACGAGCTGGTCCGGCGGATTAAAGGGGCCGTCGCTTCAACCAAGCGGCCGGGCTACGTCGGCAATATCGGCGGCTTTGGCGGCCTGTTCGATTTGGATTCGCTGGGCTATGAGCACCCAGTGCTGGTTTCAGGGACTGACGGGGTCGGCACGAAGCTGATGATCGCCCAGAAGATGGGCAAGAACGACACGGTCGGAATCGACGTCGTTGCCATGTGCGTCAACGACGTTTTGGCGCAAGGCGCTGAGCCCTTGTTCTTCCTGGACTACATCGCCTGCGGGCACAATGATCCGGCACTTTTGGCCTCAGTTGTCCAAGGGGTAGCCGAAGGCTGCCGGCAGGCCGGTGCCAGTCTGATCGGCGGGGAAACCGCTGAAATGCCGGACATGTACGCTCCTGATGAATACGACCTGGCCGGCTTCACGGTCGGGGTGGCTGAAAAGGACCGCCTCTTGTCCGTTGACACGCCGCAAGCCGGTGACGTCTTGCTGGGCCTTGCTTCCAGCGGCGTTCACTCCAACGGCTTCTCGCTGGTGCGGAAGATCCTTTTCAAGGACCACGAGGTCAAACTGACGGACAAGCCGGAAGAACTGGAAGGCAAGAGCGTCGGCGAAAGCCTGCTGGCCCCGACCAGAATCTACATCAAGTCCGTTCTGCCATTGATCAAGCAGGGGCTGGTGCACGGCGTGGCCCACATTACCGGGGGCGGTTTGATCGAAAACGTGCCCCGGATGTTCGGCGACGGCCTGCAGGCGCGGATTGCCGCCGGCAGCTGGGAAGTTCCAGCTGTCTTCAGCTACCTCAAGCAGCTGGGCGATTTGTCTGACGAAGACTGCTGGCAGACCTTCAACATGGGCCTGGGGATGATTTTGGCAGTTCCTGCCGCCAAGAAGGCGCAGGCAGTCAAGCAGCTGGAAGAAGCCGGTGAAAAAGTCTTTGAAGTCGGCCAATTGGCTGACCGCGCTGCTGGCGAGAAGATCGTGATCGAATAGGTGGAAAAATGAAAGTAGCAATTTTTGCATCCGGCAACGGGACCAACTATGAGGTTCTGGCCGAACATTTTCAAAAAGGCGACCTGCCGGGTGAGCTGGCACTCCTGTTTTGCGACCATCCAGACGCTCCGGTGATCAAGCGGGCCGAGAAATTTCAGACGCCGGTGGTGACCTTTACGGTCAAGTCATGCGGCGGCAAGCAAAAATACGAAGAAAAGATTCTGCAGGTCTTAAAGGACTATCAAATCGACTTTATTGCCCTTGCCGGCTACATGCGGGTCATCGGGCCGACGATTTTGAACGAATATGAGGGACGGATCGTCAACCTGCACCCTGCCTACCTGCCGGCTTATCCTGGGCTGCATTCGATTGAGCGGGCTTTTGCCGACCATCCGAATGAAACCGGGGTAACCGTTCACTATATCGACTCCGGCCTGGACTCCGGTCCGGCAATTGCTCAAAAGCACGTGCCGATCTACGACGACGATACGGTCGAGAGCCTGGAGGCCAGAATTCACGAATGCGAGCACCACTTGTATCCGGAAGCGTTGAAGAAAGCTTTGCTGAAATTTGAAGAGGAGAACAACTAAATGAAGCGTGCACTTGTAAGTGTTTCAGATAAGACCAACTTGGTTGCTTTTGTAAAAGGGCTGGTTGCCAACGACTACGAAATCGTGTCCACTGGCGGCACCAAGCGCGTCTTGGATGACGCCGGCATCCCGACCATTTCGGTTGAAGACGTGACCGGTTTTCCAGAAATTCTTGACGGCCGCGTCAAGACCTTGAACCCGTACATTCACGGCGGCCTCTTGGCCCGGCGGGAATTGCCGGAACACATGGCTACTTTGCAGGAACACAAGATTACGCCGATTGACCTGGTCTGCGTCAACTTGTATCCGTTCAAGCAGACGATTGAAAAGCCTGACGTGACTCTGGCTGAAGCCATCGAAAACATCGACATTGGCGGCCCGAGCATGGTGCGGTCAGCTTCCAAGAACTACCGCGACGTGACCATTGTGGTTGACCAGGCCGACTATGACCAGGTTTTGGCAGAAATTTCAGAAAACGGCAACACGAGCCTGGAAACCCGGGCCAAGCTGGCTGCCAAGGCCTTCCGGCTGACTGCTTCATATGACGCCCTCATTTCCCAATACTTGACGGAAAAGGCCGGCGAAAGTGCTCCGGAAAAGCTCACTCTGACCTACGATCTGAAGGAAGCAATGCGCTATGGCGAAAACAGCCACCAAAAAGCCTGGCTCTACGAAGACGCCCTGCCGAAGGCCTTCTCAGTATTGCAGGCAGAACAGCTGAACGGCAAGCAGCTGTCATACAACAACATCAAGGATGCTGACGAAGCCCTGCGCTGCGTGCGCGAATTCAGCAAGCCGACGGTCGTGGCCATGAAGCACATGAATCCATGCGGGATTGGCCAGGGCGACAGCCTGGAAGAAGCTTGGGACCGGGCTTACGCGGCTGACCCGGTCTCGATTTTCGGCGGGGTGATCGCCTTGAACCGGAAGGTGGACCTGGCAACTGCTGAAAAGATGCACAAGATTTTCCTGGAAATCATTATTGCCCCGGACTACGACGAAGATGCCCTGGCAGCTTTGAAGACCAAGAAGAAGAACCTGCGGATCCTGAAGCTGGACTTCAGCAAGAAGGATGAGGCTGCCCGGAAAGAAACTGTTTCTGTAATGGGCGGGCTGCTGGTTCAAGAACAGGACGTTCTGGACGAAGACTTTGCCGACTGGGAATGCGTCACCGACGTCAAGCCAACGCAAGAACAGCTGGAAACCCTCCTCTTTGCCTGGAAGGCTGTCAAGCACACCAAGTCAAACGCGATCGTCGTTGCCAATAACGAACGTACCCTGGGCGTTGGCGCCGGCCAGCCAAACCGGATCGATTCTGAAAAGATCGCGATTGAACACGCCCAAGAAGCTTTGGACGACCGCGCGGTCATTGCCAGCGACGCCTTCTTCCCATTCAACGACTGCGTTGAATATGCCGGCCAGCACGGCATCAAGGCAATTGTTCAACCAGGCGGCTCCGTGCGTGACCAGGAATCAATCGACATGGCAAACAAGTACGGCATTGCCATGGTCTTTACCGGCGTCCGTCACTTTAGACACTAAAAGGCTGATATGATGAAAGACAAGCTTAAAATTTTGGTAATCGGGTCCGGTGGCCGCGAATTCGCGGTTGCCCGTGCCCTGAAGAAGAGCCCGCATGTTGCTGAA
>NZ_BOCG01000599.1 GCF_016587775.1 Lactobacillus nasalidis
GGCATCCGCCTGCCCAACCGCATTTACGGCGGTGACCAGGAGCTTAAGCGGCGGGCCGGCACGGAAAACGTGCCGGGAATTGCCGGCTTTGGCCAGGCAGTAGCCGAAACCGAAGAAGTGGCCAAGGCAGATTTGCAGGCCAAATACACTGAGTTCCAGAAGATCATCTTGAGCCGGCTGGACCAAAGCGGGGTGGCTTATGAGGTCAACAGCCCCTTAACCGGGCTGGTTTCCCACCACGTCTTGAATCTCCGCCTCAATGGCCTGTCAACCTACGTGCTCTTGGCCAATCTTGACCTGGCCGGCTTTGCCGTATCAGGCGGTTCGGCCTGCACGGCGGGAAGCCTGACGCCGTCGCACGTGCTGACGGCCATGTTCGGTGCTGATTCACCGAAGGTCAGCGAATCAATCAGAGTTTCATTCGGACGTTACAATACTGTTGAAGAAGTGCAGGCTTTTGCCGACGCGCTGATCCGGGTCGTGCAGAAGCTGCAGGCCCGGCAGCGGCAAGACTAAACGGTTGCTTTTTTCAACAGATTCACTTACAATTAATAAGCGAGGTTTTACTTTATGGCTAATACTGTGATGATCAATGGTGACAAGCGGAAGTTCATGCTGAACCCAGACGTGAAGCTCTACTCCCTGATTGACGCCGGTTTTCAAAAGACTCCGCGGGGGAATTTTGTTTATGAGCACCCCCTGTACAATGAATCGCCGTACAACGCGACGACGAAACTGAAAATGACCATCAAGAGCGACTTGAGTCATTTGACGATGGTAGTGACCGATCCAAGTGGCTTGAGAAAGGTAAACATTTTTAATAATCAGCAGCTGGCTCCGACGGTCGAACTTCTGAACTACATTTTGAAGGATCTGGAGGAGCGCAAGGTTTTAAGCGAAGTGAAGGATTGATTTAATGGTTGACAATAGCAAGATCAGAGTCGTTGTCGGCATGAGCGGCGGGGTGGACTCTTCGGTAGCAGCCCTTTTGCTCAAGCGGCAGGGCTACGACGTCGTCGGCGTTTTTATGAAGAACTGGGATGACACCAATGATGATGGCGTCTGCACGGCAACTGAAGACTACGAAGACGTCAAAAAGGTTGCCGACAAGATCGGCATCCCTTACTATTCGATCAACTTTGAAAAAGAGTACTGGGAGCGGGTTTTCCAGTACTTCTTGAAGGAATACAAGGCTGGTCGGACTCCGAACCCCGACATCATGTGCAACACGGAAATCAAGTTCAAGTCTTTTCTGGAATACGCGCTGGATCTGGACGCCGACTATCTGGCCATGGGCCACTATGCCAAGACCATGGTCGACGAAAACGGCGTCACTCACATGATGCGGCCAAAGGACGGCAACAAGGACCAGACTTATTTCTTGAGTCAGCTGACTCAGGATCAGATCAAGCGGGTCATGTTCCCCCTGCAGGATTTGACCAAGCCGGAAGTGCGGCAGATTGCCGAGGAAGCCGGACTGGCCACGGCCAAGAAGAAGGATTCCACGGGGATCTGTTTCATCGGTGAGCGAAACTTCAAGCACTTTTTGAGTGAGTTTCTGCCAGCGCAAGGCGGGGACATGGTGACTCCCGACGGGCAGGTAGTCGGCCAGCACGCCGGCCTGATGTACTACACGATCGGCCAGCGGCAGGGCCTGGGCCTGGGGTCGACCAAGGAGTCAACCGCTCCTTGGTTTGTCGTCGGCAAGGATCTGGAGAAGAACCAGCTGATCGTTGAGCAGGGCTATGACAGTCCGCGCCTCTACGCTGACCGTCTGCAGGCTTCGGGGATGACCTTCTTTACCGGCAACCCGGACCAGGACACGGAATTCAAGGCTACGGCCAAGTTCCGCTACCGGCAGTGCGATGTCGGCGTCAGAGTCAAGTACCACGCTGCCAGCAAGACGGCGGACGTCTACTTTGACGAGCCGGCCCGGGCGGTTACGCCGGGTCAGGCGCTGGTTTTGTACCAGGGCGAGGAATGCCTGGGCGGCGGAAACATTGACGCGGCCTTCAAGGATGATAAAAAGCTGCAATTAGTTTAAAGAAAAGCCGAGTCCTCCGGGACCCGGCTTCTTCTGTTTTTACGGCCCGCCGGCTTTTGCTATAATAGAAAGCATAGTTACGAGAGGCGAAAAAACATGGAAATATATTTTGTAAGACACGGCAAGACTCAGTGGAATCTGGAACAGCGTTTCCAAGGCGGGCAGGGGGACTCCAAGCTGCTGCCTGAAAGCCTGGCTGACATCCAGAAGCTGGGCAGCTATCTGAAAAACACCCATTTTCAAGGCTTGTACTCCAGTCCCCTGGACCGGGCAAGAATGACCGCCCAGGGCATCGCGGACGCTGCCGGCATCCGGCTGCCCCTGCACATTGACGAGCGCTTGCGGGAAATGAACCTGGGCAAGCTGGAAGGGATGAAGTATTCCGAGGCGGAAAAGCTTTACCCGCAGGAGATCGACAATTTTTGGCACCATCCCGATGCTTACGACAGTACGGTAGTAGCCGGCGAAAGCTATGAGCACGCCATGGAGCGGGGACTGGACTTCGGCAGGGAAATGGCCCGCAAGTATCCCAAAGACAGCGACAAAGTCCTGGTGGTCAGCCACGGAGCGGTTTTGTCGGCAATCATGGGGGCCCTGCTGGGCTATGATTTGGCCAATCTGCGGCAAAACGGCGTTATTTACAACACCAGCGTCTCGGTTCTGCGCAGCCAGGAGACTGGAGCCGACTTCAAGCTGGTCAAGTGGGCCGATGTCACGCCTTTAGGCCATAAAATGTCAGAAACGGATGGTTTGTAATGGATCAAAAGATCAATCAGCTTTATGAAGCTGGAAAAGTCAATGAAGCAATTCATGCCCTGATTGGGAAGATCGACCAGGCACCCAAGCAGACCGACAACTACCTGCAGCTGGCCACTTATCTGCTGGACCAGGGCAGCGCCGAGCAGGCGCAAGAGCTGCTGACCAAGGCCCAGGGGCTCGTCGATGATCCCCAGGATCTGACTTATGATCTGGCAGTCTGCGATTATGCCCTGGGGAATTTTGACCAGGCTTTGGCCAGGCTGGCCCAGATTCCGGATGATGACCTCACCATGTATCAAAAGGCCCTGGTCTACCTCAAGCTGGGCCAGAGCTCGAAGGCCCTGGCTTATGCCTTGTCGATCAAGCAGACGGATGACCGGGTCCGTGAGCTGATCGGGGACATCTGGCTGGCTTTAGGCGATCTGCAGGCGGCGAAGGCCAGCTATTTGCAGATTCCGGCGGCCCAGCGGACCAGCAAGCTGAATTTTCTGCTGGGCCTGACCTGCTTTAGCAGCGACCGGGAAAAGGCGGAGAGCTTTTTTGCCAAATCAAAAGCCCAGGACGCGAAATACTACCAAAAGGCCAAGGACCAGTATGAGTCCCTGCTCAAGCTGCTGAGCCAGCAGAAGGGCCAGGACCGGCAAGGAGAACCGAAATGACAGAGATCAGCGGTGAACTGAAAAGCATCATTTTTGAAAATTCACAGAACATGTACAAGATCCTGCTGGTGGACTTGAGGACCTCCTTGCCCGGCTACAGCGAAAGCGAGATCAAGGTGACGGGGACTTTCGGCGACCTGGAAATCGGCCAGGAATACAGCTTTACCGGTGACCTGGTGACCCACCCCAAGTACGGCCAGCAGTTTCAAGCGGTCAGCTGCCAGCCGGCCTTGCCCCAAGAGACCGGCGGGGTGGTCAAGTACCTGTCATCAGACAAGTTTCCGGGGATCGGGACCAAAACCGCGGAGAAAATCGTCGACCAGCTGGGGGCAGATGCCTTAAAGAGCCTGCAGGCAGACCCGGCCCAGATCGAGCAGCTGGACTTGACGCCCAAGCAGAAAAACAGCCTGCAAACCGGCTTGTCGCAGCTGGATTCTTTTGATGAGCTGGCCTTGAGTCTGGCCAATTACGGAATTCCCCGCAAGGTGGCCGGCCGCTTGTACCAAAAGTATCATGACCAAACCCTTAAAAAGCTGCAGGCCGATCCTTATCTGGCCCTGGGCGAAGTGAGCGGGTATTCCTTCAAGGAAGCCGACCGGCTGGCCCGGGGGCTTGGCCTGGCCCAGGACAGCCTGGAGCGGGCTGACGGCGGAATATTGGCGGTCTTGCTCCAGGCCTTGACCATGGACGGCGAGACCTATCTGGAACTGGACCAGCTTTTGCCGGCAGCCAAGGAAATGACTGGGATAGATTACGACCAGCTGGCTGCAGGGGTCAATGACCTGCAGGACAAGAGGAAGGTCGTTGTGGAAAATGGCCGGGCCAGCCTGCTGGCGCCATTTCAAGTGGAAAGCGAGATCGTGACCGACCTGGAAGACCTTTTGGCCAAGGGCAAGGAAGAAGACTACAAGGACAAGGACCTTGACCAGGCCATCAGGCAGGCCGAAAAGAAGCTGGGCATCAGCTATGACCCCGAGCAAAAGCAAGCCATCAAAAACGCGGTAACCAGTCCGGTCTCAATCTTGACCGGGGGCCCGGGGAGCGGGAAGACGACCATTATTGATGGCATTCTGCTGGCCTTGAAGGACCTGGCCGGCATGGACGAGGAAGAAGCCGAGGAAGAAATCCTCCTGGCGGCCCCGACCGGCCGGGCTGCCAAGCGGATGGGGGAAGTGACCGGCTATCCGGCCAAGACCATCCACCGCTTGCTGGGCTTGGGGATCGACAACAGCGCGGAGATGGAACTGAACGACCTGGAGGGGGAGATTTTGATCGTTGACGAAATGTCCATGGTCGACATCTACCTGTTTGAGAAGCTGCTCAGCGCCATCAGCAACGTCCGCCACCTGGTCTTTGTCGGTGACAAGGACCAACTGCCATCAGTTGGGGCAGGGAAGGTTTTTGCCGACTTGATTGAGGCGGACTTCATTCCTACTTGCCAATTGAAGGTGGTCCACCGGCAAAAAGATGATTCAACGATCATCCCTCTGGCCCACGCCGTCAACGAAGGAGCCGATCCGGCGGTCTTGCTGAAAAAGACGGCCAGCTATTCCTTCATTCCTTGTCCGCCGCAAGCGGTGGACAGCGCCGTGGAGCAAATCACCCAGGCGGCTCTCAAAAGCGGCTTTGCCGCTGACGACATTCAGGTTTTAGGTGCCATGTACCGGGGAGACGGCGGGATCAACAGCTTGAACGACACCCTTCAGCGGGTAATCAACCCGGAGAAGGGGAATGACAAGGCAGTTGAAGCCCATGGCGAGAATTTCCGCCTGCACGACCGGGTTCTGCAGCTGCAAAACGACCCGGAGCGGGGAATCTACAACGGCGAGATCGGCAAGGTAGCGGCCGTGGAGCCGGAAATGACGGCCGATGAAGAGGACGAGACCAAGCTGCTGGTCAATTTTGACGGCAAGGAAGTGGCTTACAGCCAGGCTGATTTGAACAATCTGACCCGGGCATATGCCATCACGATCCATAAGTCACAAGGCTCGGAATTCCCCCTGGTCATTCTCTGCCTGACCATGCAGAACTACATCATGCTCAAGCGCAACCTCCTGTATACGGCCATCACCCGGGCCTCGCAAAAGCTGGTCATGGTCGGCGAGGAACGGGCCTTTGCCCAGGCTATGCGGGTCAAGGGCAATGAGCGGCGGACCAACCTGGTTTGGCTTTTGAAGGACCGCTTCAAGCCAGAAGCAGCCGAAAATGCTGCCGCCGAAGACCAGGAAGCTGAAGCAAAGAGTGAGCCCAAAGAGCAGAAGGCTGACTACATCTTGACTGGCGCCCGGATCAGCCGGGCAGAGATTTCGCCGATGGTCGGCATGGAAGACCTGGTTCAGGGATGCAAGAACCTGGCAGAGATCGTCCGTAAGCGCCCGCAGGGGCAGTAAGATCCTGGACAAGCAGCAAAAGTCAAAAACGCATAAAAAAAGAACTCCGTGAGGAGTTCTTTTTAGTTTTTTGCTATCAAGCTTTATTTCTTTTCGATCAGCATTGGCAGAATCATTGGCCGGCGTTCGGTCCGTGAGTAAAGGAAGTCCTGCAGGTTTTCAATGATTGCCTTGCGGATTTCGCTGTCCTTCGGCTTCTCGGCCTTGGCCATCTCCGTCTTCAAGACATGGTAGACATGCTTTTGGGCCGCGTTGATCAGTTCCTGCGACTCACGCATGTAGACGAAGCCGCGGCTGAGGATGTCCGGTCCGGCCAAAACCCGCTTGTGCTTGTAGTCGACTGTGGCTACGGCCACGACCAGGCCTTCTTCTGAGAGAATCTGCCGGTCGCGGACGACAATG
>NZ_BOCG01000600.1 GCF_016587775.1 Lactobacillus nasalidis
GGCTGAAGCCTGGCCGTTTTTTCTTTTTCCGGCAATTATTTTGTTTGTTGGTCTTTTTGCTTTTTCCCGGTCTGCTGGCTGGCCTTAGGCGGCTGGCCGCCGCGCGAGCGTTCCTGCCATTTCTCCGGCTTGGCTTCGCCCTGGTGCCAGACTTCGACGTCAGGCTCCTTGGTCCGCGTGCTGTGCAAAACCAGCCGGCTGATCAAGTGGCTGAGCGGCTTGTACTTCTCGCCCAGCAGGCCGATCGATTCCACGAACAGCTCAACGGCAATCAACAAGCCGACCAGCAGCAGCGCCATCGCCCAGATCGGCGACAGCAAAAACAGCATGGACACGAAAGAAAAGATGAGCGACAAGGCATAGATCACCAACACCGTCTGCCGCTGGGTCAAACCCAGGTTCATCAGCTGGTGGTGCAGGTGGTGCTTGTCAGCCTGGGAGATCGGCTTCTTGTTCAGCTTGCGCCGGATCATGGCGTAGACCGTGTCTGAAATCGGCACGCCCAGGATGATTACCGGCACCAGCAGGGAAATAAAGGTGACGTTCTTCAGCCCCTTCAAGGCCAAAACCGAGATCATGAAACCCAAATACAGGGCCCCGGTGTCCCCCAGGAAGATCTTGGCCGGGTTGAAGTTATAGGGCAGAAAGCCCAGCAGGCAGGCTGCCAGCATGAAGCAGGCAATCGGCACGTACAAGCCCTGGTTGCGCAGGAAGAAGTAGCCGACAATCCCCATCGTCAGCAAGGAGATGCAGGAGACGCCGGCCGCCAGCCCGTCCAGGCCGTCGATCAGGTTGACGGCGTTGGTGAGGGCCAGAATCCAGAAAATCGTGATTGGCAGGCTGAGATACCACGGCAGGCTGATCGTCTGTCCCGTGAAGGGAATGTTCAGCTCGGTCATTTTGATCTCCGCCAAAAAGTAAACGATCAGGGCCGCGATAAAAATCCCGCCCATCTTCTGTCCCGGCTTGAGTTCTAAAATATCGTCGATCATCCCCGTCAGCACGATCACGCTTGAAGCCAGCAAGAGAGCAAACAATTCATGCGTTGGGAACTGTTCTCTCAGCAAAATGAAGGTTCCAATGTTATAAGTCACGAAAATCCCCAGCCCGCCAATGGTCGGCATGGGTTTCTTGTTGACCCGGCGGGCGTTTGGATTGTCCACGGCCCCCAAAACAAAGGCCAGCCGCCGGATGAAAGGCGTGATTGCCACCTGGATGATCACCAGTAAAAAAAGGTCGACAATAATCTTAAACATGTAATTCTACTTTCTGAATCTAATTGCCTTAATTATACCGGGCTTTGTGCTGTTTTGCCAAACGATAACAAAAAGTCCAGAAATTAATCTGGACTTCCTGCTTTATTTGGCAACTGCCACGGCACGTTTCTCCCGTATTACGGTGATCTTGATATTGCCCGGGTAATCGAGTTCTTTCTCCACCCGGTCCCGGATCTCGTGAGCCAAAACCGTGATTTCATCGTCAGAAATCTTGGCCGGCTCAACCATTACGCGGACCTCCCGGCCGGCCTGGATGGCATATGCCTGCTTGACGCCGTCATAGCTGTTGGCAATGTCTTCCAGTTCCGTCAAGCGGCGGATGTAGTTCTCCAAGCTTTCACTTCTGGCGCCTGGACGCGCAGACGAAATCGTGTCTGCGGCTACGACCAGGTCAGCAATGAAGGACAGCTTCGGCACATCTCCGTGGTGAGCGGCGATCGCGTTCACCACCAGCTCCGGTTCATGGTACTTCCGAGTCAATTCAACACCGATTTCTACGTGGGAGCCTTCGATATCGTGGTCGATTGCCTTGCCAATATCGTGTAATAATCCCGCGCGAACCGCTAATTTTTCATCCAAACCAAGTTCGGCTGCCATCGTCCCGGCCAGCTTCCCGACTTCAATCGAGTGCGCCAGCACGTTCTGACCGTAAGAAGTCCGGTATTTCAGCCGGCCCAGAATCTTGACCAGTTCCGGGTTCATTCGGTGAATCCCCAGTTCCATCAAGGCACTTTCCCCAGCTTCATAAATATCGTCGTTGACCTCTTTGCGCGCTTTGTCAACCATTTCTTCGATCCGGGCCGGGTGAATCCGCCCGTCCTTGATCAGTTTCTGCAAAGCCCGCTTGGCAACTTCCCGTCTGATGGAGTCAAAGCCGCTCAAGGTGACCGTCTTTGGCGTATCGTCAATGATCAGGTCAACCCCCGTCATGGCCTCAAAGGAGCGAATGTTGCGGCCCTCGCGGCCGATGATCCGCCCCTTCATGTCATCGTTAGGCAGATCTACCACCGACACGGTCGTTTCCGCAACCGTGTCCGCGGCACTGCTCTGGATGGCGTCCACGATGATTTGGTGGGCGAAGCGGTCGGCCTTGGCGCTGATTTCTTCCTCGCTGGCCCGGATCATCTCGGCCTTTTCCTTGGCCAGGTGGTCGGAAACGTCGGCCAAAACGATCTTTTTGGCTTCTGCTTCATCCAGGCGGGAAATCTCCAGCAGCTTGTCATTCTGCTTCTGCACCAGTTGTTGCGCTTCTTCCAGCAAACCAGCAGCTTTTTCTTCCTGCTGTTTGATTTGGTTCTTCCTTTGTGTGAGCTGTTTCTCCCGGTCATCCAGCAGATTGCTGCGGTGATCCAGGGTATCTTCTTTCTGCTGGAGACGGTTTTCCTTGCGGGCCGCTTCATCGCGCCGCCCGTTCAGCTCGTCTTCAACCTTCTGTCGGTAATCCCTGATTTCTTCCTGGGCCTCCAAGATCTTGGCCTTCTTCTCCGTCTCAGCGTCACGCTTGACGGCTTCAGCGGCCTGCTTCTGCGCCTGCACTTCAGCTTTGGCGACTTCAACCTCGGCATTGGCTTTGGCTAAAAGGGCCTCCCCGCTTTGGCGAGCATGCTCGGCCTTGGTTTCCCAGGCATTCTTTCTGATGGCATAACCAATCAGGCATCCCACGGCAAGTGAAATAAGAAAAATTACAGCGACTGTTGCGAGATAAAATATAGTATTATTCATCATAGATTACGTCGCCCTTATTTTTAGAATTATTCACACATTACTAATCATATGTTAGATTTTTGATCAAGTCAATTGCTTGATACCCTGGAAAAGATAAAAAAAGACTGCCGGCTTTTGCCGGCAATCTTTTCTTGCGCGAAAAATGCTTTATTTCTCTGCTGGAGCCGTTGCTTCCGCTTCCGCGTCGGCAGCCTGGGCGGCAGCTTCTTCTTTCTTGTTGCGCTGCTCCTTGATCTTTTCCGGGTTTTCTCTTTCTTCGATGGACTCGGCGTCGATCCCGTAGGCCTTGCGGACCTGGCCCTGGATATCCTCGTAGATGTCCGGGTGTTCTTCCAGGTACTTCTTGGCGTTTTCCCGGCCTTGGCCGATCTTTTCGCCGTGGTAGGAGTACCAGGCACCAGCCTTGTCCACGATGTCCTGGTCGGCTGCCATGTCCAGCAGTTCCCCTGACTGGGAAATCCCGTGCCCGTACATGATGTCGACTTCGGCCACCTTGAACGGCGGGGCAACCTTGTTCTTGACAACCTTGATCTTGACCCGGTTGCCGATGACGTTGGTGGACTGCTTGATCTGTTCAGCCCGGCGCACTTCCAGACGGATGGTCGAGTAGAACTTCAAAGCCCGGCCGCCTGGCGTGGTTTCCGGATTGCCGAACATGACGCCGACCTTTTCCCGGATCTGGTTGATGAAGATGGCAATGGTCTTGGTCTTGGCAATGGTCCCGGACAGCTTGCGCAGGGCCTGGCTCATCAGCCGCGCCTGCAGGCCGACGTGGGAGTCGCCCATTTCACCTTCAATTTCAGCCCGTGGCACCAAAGCGGCTACGGAGTCGACGACCACGATGTCGATGGCCCCACT
Organism: Lactobacillus nasalidis; assembly: GCF_016587775.1. Lineage (GTDB taxonomy): Bacteria > Bacillota > Bacilli > Lactobacillales > Lactobacillaceae > Lactobacillus > Lactobacillus nasalidis. The sequence continues at coordinate 3,861 of NZ_BOCG01000600.1, forward strand.
GGAGATCAAGGTGTCCGCGATCTGCAGCCCTTCTTCGCCAGTGTTTGGCTGTGACAGGATCAGCTGGTCAATGTCGACGCCCAGGGCTTCCGCGTAAGCGGGATCCATGGCGTTTTCCGCATCGATGTAGGCCGCCGTGCCGCCGCGCTTCTGGACTTCAGCCACCGCGTGCAGGGCTACCGTGGTCTTACCGGAAGATTCCGGCCCGTAGATTTCCACGATCCGGCCACGCGGGTAGCCACCCACGCCCAAAGCGGCATCTAGAGCCAGGGAACCGGACGGAACAGTTGAAATCTGCGTGTCAACTTTCTCGCCCATCCGCATTACAGCGCCTTTGCCGAAATTCTTTTCAATTTTCTTTAAAGCAGCTTCAAGAGCAGCTTGCTTTTCATCTTTAGCCAAATTTTTTCCCTCCTGGAGACTTACTGATATCTATTATACTTTGAATGCCTGTCTAAATGCAAGAAAAAGACGAACTAGCGTTCAAAATTTTCTCCTCTAACTATAAATACAAGAAAAATGGCCGTTTTTTCTTAACTAAAAAAGAAAATGAGCACCTAAACCAGGATACTCATTTTCACGATAACAAATTTCTTTAAAAAGCCGCAGGCTTACATTGAGCCCTTGAAGACGTCCCATGAAGAGTGGAAGTAGTCATAGCCTGAGTAGATCGTAAAGATCAAGGCCAGGTAGAGCAAAATGGTGCCCAAGTGGAAGATGTCGCCAAACAGCAGGAAGATGATCGACAGCATCTGGCAGGTCGTCTTGATCTTGCCCGGCATGGCAGCTGCCATG
>NZ_BOCG01000601.1 GCF_016587775.1 Lactobacillus nasalidis
GTAGACCATCCCGTCTTGAATGGCCTTGACCGCCTTCGTGTTAACAAATTTCATGATTGGTGGCAGAATCTTTTGATTGACAAAAGCACTGAATCCGCCCTGCTTTGTAGTTTCTGTACTCATCACTTTTTCCTCGATTTACAAACGTAAAAGCTGTTTACTTGCTCATTACCTTGGCAGCTTGTTGAACTACCTTTTCCCCGTCCATCATGCCATAAGCGGCCATGTCGATGACGGCGACTGGAACGTCAGTGCCTTCAACCTTCTTTTGGAAGTCTCCCAGCATGTAGCTTACCTGCGGCCCAAGCAGGACACAGGAGATTTCCTTGTTTTCCAGGTTGGAGTCAGCTTCAGCTGCTGGACAGGCAAAAATCTCGTAGT
>NZ_BOCG01000602.1 GCF_016587775.1 Lactobacillus nasalidis
AGCTTATCCGGGCGTGGGCAAGAACACCGAAAACGAAATGTCGGCAGCTGACATGGCAATCGTCTGCCAGAAGCTGCTGAAGGACTTCCCGGAAGTTTTGAACACGACTTCCATTGCCCAGGCGACTTTTTCAACCGGCTCCAGCCAGACGCAAATGACCAACTGGAACTGGATGCTGAAAGGCCTGAGCAGCTACTACTCTGACTTGCCGGTTGACGGTCTGAAGACCGGGACGACCGACAAGGCCGGTGCCTGCTTTGCCGGCACGGTTAAGAAGAACGGTCACCGGATCATCACGGTGGTTCTGGGGGCAAAGCACACTAGCAGCCAGGACCCGTCCCGGTTCGTGCAGACCGCGAAATTGATGCACTACGTTTACCAAAAATACACCACGGTAGTCTTGAAGAAGGGGTCCAGCATCAGCGGGGCCAACACGGTCAAGGTGCCAGAAGGCAAGCAGACCAGCAGCAAGGTTGTTTTGGGCAAGACGGTGACCATTTGGGTCAAGCAGGGCAGCCAGGTGAAGACCTCCCTGTCCAAGTCAGCCGTTTCCGCGCCAGTAAAGAAGGGGGCGAAAGTTGCCAGCTACAAGTTCTCCTCAACCAGCAGCAAGCTGCCGACGCTGACCGGCAAGACGATCACCGCGTCTGCGGTAGCCGTTAAGGACAATCAAGAAGCCAACTTCTTCGTGCGTCTGTGGCGGAGCATGTTTGGCAGCAACTAATATGAAAAGCATCGATGAAAAAATAGCCAGACAGGTCGTCAGACCCCGGCCTGCTGAAAGCCACAAGGGGACTTTCGGCCGGGTGCTGCTCATTGGCGGCAACAAGCAGTACGGCGGCGCGATTATCATGGCTGCCGAGGCTGCAGTCAGCGCCGG
>NZ_BOCG01000603.1 GCF_016587775.1 Lactobacillus nasalidis
GCTGCAAAAAATGTGTGCAATGTAGCCAAATAGTAATTTTTGACTACGTATGTCCAAAGACATGGATACAGACATTTTTCTTATTGCCGTCATCACCGGTATTCCGATATCCCAACAAGGGGGTAACCGCATTGGCCAGCGCAGGTACCGAAGCACCACTCTTGCAACTTCATGGAAAGGCTCTCGCCAATCCTCGGGTACAGCCAACCCG
>NZ_BOCG01000604.1 GCF_016587775.1 Lactobacillus nasalidis
CAGAACTTTGCTTTAGGTTAGAGCGCAAATTTTAGTCATACTTCAGAAACATATGTTTGGGGATCTGCAGGAATACGTGCTAAAATATTCCTCGAAACAAAGATTGAGAATGATATGGTTCTGAAAGCTGGTGAATTAAATGGCTGAACAGGCAGAAGAAGTACCGTCTAAATTAATTCAGACAAGAGTCTATGAACTACATCCAAACAAGACTATGAGAAGAGTTTTGGATGAAGCTTGTGAC
>NZ_BOCG01000605.1 GCF_016587775.1 Lactobacillus nasalidis
GAAGTGGCGTCAGTAGCCTTGGACATGTCCATCGTTGGAATTTCAGAGGCAACCGTCCAGTTCAAAGTCTTCTTTGAGGAAGAAGAAGAACTACTGCTGTTGCTGCCGCAGGCAGCCAAAAGAGCAGCTGATGCCAGCACAGTTGCACCAATGCTCAAAGTCTTAGATAACTTCATCTTTTTTCTCCTTATAACACATATTTGTTTTGTCGACCCGCGCGGCACACACAGCATAACCGCCGCAACTTAGTCAACATGACAGCTTGATTATAATTCTAAGTTAGAACGTTTTCAAGGGTTAACTTAAAAAAAGATAAGTTTTTACAAAAAAATAAACAAGAAAAAGACAAAAAAGAAGCGGCCAAATGGCCGCTTCTTGTCAATTTCTTTTAATTTTTTGCCAGCTCAGCTTACTTGCTGCTGGTGATGTAGGCGTTCTTGAAGTTCCAAGTCCCGCGGTTCTGGATGACGCCCTTGACGCTCGGCCGGATCAAGGAAGCGGTCGTGCTGTAGTAAAGCGGTGAAATACCAGTGTTGTTAAGCAGGATGTTTTCCGCCTTGGTCAGGTCGCTCCAGCGCTTGCTGGTTGAAGACGTGGTCTTGGAATCGGCAATCAGCTTGTCGTAAGTCGAGTTCTTCCACTTGCCGTTGTTTTCAGAGTTGGTTGAAGTAAACAGGTCCAGGAAGGAGATCGGGTCGGCGAAGTCGGCACTCCAGCCGGAGATTACGACGTCGAAGTTGCCGGAAGTCGACCGGGACAGCCGGGTCTTGAACGGCAGGTTCTGAACGGTGACGCTGACCTTGCCGTTGAAGGCTGATTCGATGTTGGACTGCAGCAGTTCCGCGGTCTTCTTGCCCGAGTCGGTGTCGTCGGCCAGGATCTTGAAGCTGAACTTGCTTACGCCCAGTTCCTTCAGCCCCTTCTTAAGGTACTTCATGGCTTCGCTCTTCTTGCTTGAAGACGGGTAGTAGCTTTCAGCAGATGAAGACAGGAGCTTGGTGTAGTCCTTGCCGTTGACTTCGGTCAGGCCCGGAGGAGTCAGCGTGTTGGCAGCCACGTTGTTGCCGCCCAGCGATGAAACCAGGCCCTTGCGGTTGATGGCCAAAGACAGGGCCTTGCGGATGTTGGCGTTGGCCAGGTACTTGTTCTTGGCAATGTTGAACTGCATGTAGAAGGTCGCGCCCTGGTTCAGGGTGGTGTAGCCCTTGGTGCTCTTCAGCTGCTTGGTTTCTGAAGAGTCCAGGCTGGTGTAGTCAAGCTTGCCGCTTTGGTAGAGGTTGTAGGAAGTTGACGGCGTCTTCTGCACGCTCCAAGTGATCTTGTTCAGCTTGACGCTCTTCTTGTCCCAGTAGTACTTGTTCTTGACCATCGTCCAGGACAGGTTGGACCCGGTCCAGCCCTTTTGCACGAACGGCCCATTGTAGACCATGTACTTGGAAGCAGTACCGTATTTGGAGCCGTACTTCTTGACCGCCTTTTCGGACTGCGGGAAGAAGACGGCAAAGCCCATCAGCTTGTCAAAGTATGGAATCCGCCGCTCCAGGGTCACGACCAGCTTGTACTTGCCGACTGCCTTGATCCCCAGGCTGCTTACGCTCTTCTTGCCGGCGATGATCGCGTCGGCGTTCTTGATGCCGCTGAAGAGGTAGGAATATTGAGAAGCGGTCTTCGGGTTGACGGTTCTGCGCCAGGAGTAGACAAAGTCCTTGGCGGTAACTTCCGTCCCGTCGCTCCACTTTGACTTGCGCAAAGTATAAGTGTAGGTCTTGCCATCCTTAGAAACCTTTTCGCTGGTGGCCAGACCCTTTTCCAATTTGGAGTTCTTGCCCAGCCGGTACAAGCCTTCCATCGTGTTGGAAATCTGGTTGAAAGAAGTCGAGTCGGTTGCCTTGGACAGGTCCATCGTTGGAATTTCAGAAGCAACCGTCCAGTTCAAGGTCTTTCTGGTTGACTTCGTAGACGACGAGCTTGAACTGCCGCAGGCAGCCAGCATCATGGCAGATAATGCTGCAGTCGCGCCCACGCCTAAAAATTTGGAAATTTTCATAATGCTTTCTCCTTACTTAACTATACTGAGGGCTAACTCACATGTCTAACCAAAAGTTTAATATTCTCGTTAACGAAAAGCAAGGATAATTTCATTTAAAATTCATCTGTACTAAGGCTGAGTAAGCGGTATAACTGAATTCCACGCTGGTTCTTAAATGTTTCTATACTTTCTTAAGGATCGGTAAACTTCTTTAAATTTAATCTAAATCCCATTCATGTCTAAATTCCCGTATAAAGTCTCTCATGTATTCTGTCCGCCGGTGAGCTTCTTTTTGTGCTGCCCGGGTGTTCATCAATCCCTCCAGTTTGAAAAGTTTTTCATAAAAATGATTGATCGTCGTTTCCTCATGGCTGCGGTACTGGTCGTGGTTCACCAGCTCCATCGGCGGGATTTCCGGGTCGTAGATCTTGTTGTCGTGCTTGCCGCCGTACACGAAGGCACGCGCGATGCCCATGGCGCCGAGCGATTCCAGCCGGTCGGCATCCTGGACGTACTCCCCTTCCAAGGAGAGTTGGTAGTGCTGGTCGATGTTTTTGGAAAAAGACATGTGCTCGATCGTGAAAAAGACGTTCTCCTGGTCGGCCGCCTCCAGGCCGGCCCGGTCAAACAATTCCTGCAGCTGGTCCAGGACCTGGCGCGGATTTGAGCAGACCTTCTCATCGATCGTATCGTGCACCATGCCGGCCACATAGGCCAGGTCGCGGCTTCTCTGCCCAGCTTCCGGGTAATCCGCCAGCAGCATCCGTTCGGCCAGCACGGCTACCCTTTGCCCATGGTAGAAGTCATGCCCGGTTCTTTCTTCGGCCAGATTTTCTTTGACAAAAGCAGCGATCAGTTTTCGTTCCATTTTTACCTCCGTGTTTAACTCTAATTATTTTTTCAATTATAGCGGACGAATGCAAAAATGCAAGCAAAAAAGAGAACTAGTGTTTCTAGTTCTCTTTGGTCAGCTTATAATCTGCCTGCAATGATAAAGTAACGTAAAAGACCTTGCCATAGCGGTCATCCTCTACCAGCCGGCTCTTGCTGAAGACGTGCTTGTGGCCGCCGTCCCTGCCCAGCAGACGACAGGAAAGAAAGCGCGGCTGCTGGGAAGTCTTGACGTCTTCGTTCATCTGCAGGTCAATCAAGGCCCGGTCGCCTGGATAGACCAGGTTCAGCAGGCGGCCGGCCGTGAATTCGACCAGGTCGGCGAAATCCTTGAAGCCGAGCAGTTCCAGCAGGGACTGGTTGGCAAACAGAATCTCCCGGCTGCCCTCGGCCTGGCAGATGAAAAAGGACACCGGCAGGTTGTCCGCCACTTCCCGCAGGGTGAAGCCGAATTGGCGTCGGTCAGCCTTTGTCATCGATTCCTCATACTCCCGCCAGCCGTTCTTGCCCTCATCCTTGACCACGTACAGGGCCAGGTCGGCCTTGGCCAAGGCATCGGCAACGGAAAAAGCCTGGCGCGGGTAGCAGACGTAACCCAGCGAAATCGAAAATGGGTACTGCTGGTCCTTGGCCGAGAAAACCTGGTGCAGGTTGGCCAGATTCATGACCCGGTCGGTGCTTACGCCGGGAACGAAGGCGCAGAACTCGTCCCCGCCGTTGCGGCAGATGATCGCCTCCGGACCCAGCGTGCTTTCCATGTTGAGCGCCAGGGTCACCAGCACCTGGTCGCCGATGTCGTGCCCGTAGACGTCGTTGATCAGCTTGAAATTGTCGATGTCGAGCATGACGAAGCTGCCCCGGGCGGCCGGATGCAGCCGGAGGTACTCGCCGATTTTTTCATCAAAAGCCGACCGGTTCAGCAGCGTCGTCAGCCCGTCGCGGCCGGACATGAATTCCAGCTGCTTCTGCTTGCTGATGAAATAGCGCAAGAGCACGAGCAGGGCTGTCAGCAAAGCTGCTATCAAAAGGTGCGCCGGCAGCAGCTGCCCCTCCAGCAGGTAAAAGTGGCCGTCATCGACCACAAAATCCGGCTTTCTGTTTTCAATTGCGGCCAAGACCACGACAAATATCGCCAGCACAATGGCCGCGTCATTGGCAAAGTTGGTGAATCGCCGCTGGACGACCAACAACCGGGCCGACAAGTTACGCATGCGATCCCTCCAAAAAATAACTGTTGACTAATAATGCTTAGTATAACAGTCTTCAGAAACAAGATGCAAATATTTTAATTAATTTTGCTGATAAGTTAGGACTATTTTAAGCTGCTAGCCAGATTTGAACTGGCGACCTCCTCCTTACCACGGCGGTGCTCTACCTCCTGAGCTACAGCAGCGACTTAATTGTAACATGTTCAGCCACTGAAGGCCCAGCTTATTTTTCAGCAAAAAAAGAGACCTCCCCTTCCAGAGAAATCTCTTTTGCTCTTTTGACTTAGTCCTTGACGTGCACCAAAGTGTACTTCTTCTTGCCCTTGCGGACGATGACGAACTTGCCGTCAAAAGCAGCAGCCGGATCGACTTCGAAGTCGGTGTCCTGGATCCGGTCGCCGTTGATGTAG
>NZ_BOCG01000606.1 GCF_016587775.1 Lactobacillus nasalidis
TTGGCCACCCCGACGCCGGTGCCGGCGGCCTGGATCATGGGCAGGTCGTTGAAGCTGTCGCCGATGGCCATGGTTTCTTCCATTGAGCAGCCCAGCTCCCGGCACAGAGCCGCCAGGCCCAGCCCCTTGTTCACCTTGGGCGGGTTGAATTCCAGATAGCGGTTGGACGAAAAGCTCATCTCGCTGACGGCCTCCAAATCCGCCAGGTCCCCGCGCAGCCTCTTCAGCTGCTCAAAGTCCGGGTTGACGTAGAGAATCTTGGCGAACCTGGCCCCGCTTTTTCTCAAAGCCGTCAGGTCTCCGCCCGGTAGCGCGAAGAAAGTCGCCCGTCCCTTGCAAAAATCGATCTCTTCCTGCGTCAAGGCATAGCCGTAGACCCGGTCTTCGGTGTAGACGTGCATCCCCAGGCCCAGTTTCTGCCCCCGCTTGAAGATTTCCTCGACCAAACCAGCGTCCATCCCCGTGAAAGAGATCAGGCGCGGGCCCTTGTTTTCAAAAATCGCCCCGCCGTTGTAACAGATCGTGTACTGGCCGGCCTGGTCCGTCTGCCCCAGTTCCTCCAGGGTCTGCTTTAAAGAGTAAAAGCCCCGCCCGGTCGCCGGCACGAACTTGATGCCCAGTTCCTGGCATTTCTTGATGGCCCGCAGGTTGGCCGCCACGACCCGGTTGCCGGGTCCCAGCAAGGTTTCGTCTAAGTCGCTGGCAATTATCTTGATCATTTTTTCCTCCTCTATCACGCAAGCCTTTACGACCATGATAACGTTTTTACGGCAAAAATGAAAAGAATTGCGCAAAAAAAGCTGCTTTACAGCAGCTTAATCGGTGATGGTTACCTCACCGGCAATATCCTTGTTAAAGAAGGCCCGGACGTCTTCCAGGTCCATCCCCTGGCCCAGGGCCCACATCAGTTTCGTCACGGCGCTTTCGCTGGTCATGTCCCGGCCGCTGATGGCGCCTTCCAGCATCGCTGCCCGGCCGACCTCGTACTTGGTCAGGTCGGTCCGCTCGTACAGACACTGGCTGCAGGCCACCACCGGGACTCCCCTTTGGATGATCTCCCCGATGGCCTTGACCATGTTCCGCCGCATGTAGTTCATGCCGCCTAAGCCGTAGGCCTCGATCACGATCCCCTTGACCCCGCTGTCGACCATGGCGCTCAAAACAGCCGGGTCAAAGCCCGGGAAGAGCTTGATCATGGCCACGTGGGTTTCCACTTTGGTGTTCAAAGTACAGATGGCATGCTCGCTGGGCACGTATTCAAAGTCCTTGTGCTTGATGTCGATGCCGTCGGAAGTGACCATGGCAACCGGGTCGACGTTGATGCTCTTGAAGGCGTCAAAGCCGGTCGTCCGAATCTTGACGCAGCGGCAGCCCCGCATGATCTGCCGGTTGAAGGCAATGTAGATCCCCGGCTTGCAGGTGGCCGCCGCGGCGAAAGCAACCCGGAGGTTGTCCGGCGCGTCGCTCAAGATGGCCTGCATCGGCACCTGGCTCCCGGTCAAAACGACCGGCAAGTCGATCCCCTGCAGCATGAACGTCAGCATGGACGCCGTATAAGCCATGGTGTCGGTTCCGTGCGAAACGACGATGCCGTCAAAGCCCCGGCGCAATTTGTAGATCTGTTCAGCGATAAAGGCCCATTCCTCTGGCTGGATGTTGGAAGAGTCCAGCGATAGAATGTCCTTGACCTCGATCTCGTAAGGCAGCCCTCCCAGGGTGTGCAGCAGTTCCGCGCCGGATTTCCCGGGGATCAGGCCCTCCTCTGAAGCTACGGAAGCAATCGTTCCCCCGGTTGACAGAAGCAAAATTCTCTTATTGGTCATCTTTTTCACCAGCTGTTCTTTCCTCATCCTGTGCCAAAAATTCATACAGACGGTCCAGGTATTCCTCAAACTGCCGCAGTTCCTTGTCGCTGTAGAGCAGCGCCAGCTGCTTTTGCAGCTGGCTGCCCCACTGCTTGGCGCTCTTGCAGATTCTGCGCCCTTCTTGCGTCAGCGTGACGATCTTCACCCGCTTGTCGTTTTCCGCCAGCCGGCTCTTGACATAACCCTTGCACTCCAGCCGGCCCACGATGCCGGCCATGGTCGCCTGGGCAACTTGAAAGTGAATCTCCAGCTGCTTTAAAGGCGCCTGCCCGTCCTGGCAGTGCTCCAGATAAACCAGAGCATGAAACTGCGAGAAGGTTAAGCCAAGCTGCTTCAGCTCCCGGTTGCCCCGCTTAGCCGTTAAATCATTGATCTTCTTGACCTTCAAACCCAAATCCATGCTTTTTGACAACTCCTAATTACCAGCAAAGTTTTTTAGGAATCCATTTTAACATTTTTGGCCGCCAAAAGGCGCCCCCTAGGCCAAAAAATCTCTTTCCAGCTCCTTGGCCTGGTCCATGATCTCCTGGTAGACCGCTTCCAGGGCCCGGCCGTATTCCGGCCGCCCCGCCAAGCGGTTCACCTTTGCCAAAACCTGTTTCTCCCTTTCCGGATCAAAAACCGCCCGGCCGCTTGCCTGCTTGGCCCGGGCCACCTGCAGGACCAGGTCGTACCTTTTGACCAGGGCCTGGACCAGTTCCTGGTCGACTTCGTCAATCCGGGCCCGCAAATTCGTCAGCTCTGCCATCTTTTTTACCTCAAAAAAGGCGGTTTCCCGCCCAAAAGCCTCTCAATTCCTAACTTATTTTAAAAAAGCGCCCCTTAGCACTTTACGAAAGAAAATGAAAGTATTATCATATAGATGAAAAAATTACGATTAGGTTGAGCGTCACACCAAACGCTGAACTTTATCTGTGGTAAATTGTTATTGTTATCAAGTGTAATTTTTCACATCACAGAGAGCGCGAACCGGAGGGTTCGCGTTTTTTGTTTGCCTAGGCCGTCTTGGTCACGTCCACCCAGGCAGTGTAGTCCGAGTACTTTTCCAAGTCCGGAATGGTCAGCTTCACCGCGCTGTTGCTGCTGCCGGCTGCCGGATAAACCTCGCTGTGGCGCTTCAGGGACTCGTCGAGGTAGACCTTGACGCCGGACTTGACGGCAAAAGGACAAACCCCGCCCGGAGCATGGCCGATGTAGTCCTCCACCTGATCGAAAGGAATCATCTTGGCCTTCTTGTGAAAGGTTGCCTTGTACTTGTGATTGTCCGTCCTGGCTTCCCCGGCCATGACCACCAGAATCGGCGCGTCATCGACCAGAAAAGACAGGGTCTTGGCAATCTGGTCCGGCTCAGTGTCCAGGGCCTGCGCGGCTAAAGCCACGGTGGCTGAGGACTCTGGAAGCTCAATTACCTTGACGCCGGTTCCTTGGAAAAAATCTTTAACTCGTTCGACCGCCATTGTTCAACCTGCTTTCTCTTCTGAAGATTATTAACCTAAAATTAAAAATGATTTAAAAGCAGTATAAACCTTTTTCCCGGCGGAAACAAGAAAGAAGGCTAGGCTTGAAAAGCCTTGACGGCCGCGGCCACCTTGGCGATGTCCGCCGGCATGGTCGTGCAGCATCCCCCTACCAGGCTGGCCCCGGCTTGCAGCCATTCGGCCGCTGCCTGGCCAAAGTCGGCCGCTTCAGCCGGATAGACCCATTCCTTGACGGCCGGGTCATACTCGGCCCCGGAGTTGGGGTAGACGACAACCGGCAATTGGCTGGCCTGGCGCAGGTTCTTGACAACGTCAACGGCCCAGGCCAGCTTGAAGCAGTTGGCCCCGGCGGCGAAGACCTGGGGGTACCTGCCGGCTTCCTGGACGGCTTCT
>NZ_BOCG01000607.1 GCF_016587775.1 Lactobacillus nasalidis
CTTCTTGCCCTTGATCTTGCTGGTCTTGTTCTTGATCATTACCCCGTTTTTCTTGAGGTAGTAAACATAACCACCGCTGACCAAGTAGCTGCTGGTCACCTTCTTGCCGTTCCGGTAGTAAACCCGGCCCGCTTTGGTATTCTGCCAGCCGTTCTTTTTGGCGGCAGAAACAGACTGACTAAATGGCAGGCTGACAAGCGTAGCCAAAACAGCCGCTCCCGTCATCAGCCATTTATAAGAGTTTTCCTTCTCTCGTGTCATTGTTGTCCTTTCTTTTTACTCCCAAACATTTTGTACAACAAAAGATCAAAAAAACTTCATTGATTCACAAAAATATTATACACTAATTGCAAAATATAAGCTATGTTTGTAAGTCTTTACAAAAAATATTTTATTTTTAATGAATATATAAAAAGAACAGCCAGTTTTTCGCTAGCTGTTCTTTCTTTTTTTAAAACTCGTGTTATCTTAACGATTACTTAGTATTGGTTTTCTTAAGAGCACCAAGTGAGTTCTTCGTAGTTGCCTGGTTCTTAGAAGCTGAAGTGTACTTCTCTGAAGTCAGGTAGCCGCTCTTGTTCAAGGTGTAAGTGTAAGCACCGCTCTTGACGGTCTTGCCCTTGATCATCCGGCCGTTCTTGTCGAAGTAGTAAGTGTGTGATCCGTTGTTCAGCAAACCGCCTCTGAACGAAACACCGTTGCTCATGAAGAAGTAGGTGCCGGCACTGCTGCCGCTGCCTGCGTTTACAAAGCTGCTGCTCTTGACCATGTTGCCGTTCTTGTCGAAGTAGTACCAGTTGCCTACGCTGTCTTGAACAAACGCGTTGGTCTTCTTAGTACCGCTGGCATCATAGTAGTTGTAGTTCTTGCCGTTGGCAACCAAGCCCATCTTTTCCTGGTCCTTGCCGCTGGCCAACTGAATCGGCAGGTACTGAGCAATCTTATTGCCGTCCTTGCTGTAGCCGACATTATAGTACTTGCTTGCGCTGGCCCGCAGGACATACCCTGAACCCAGGTGCAGGATGTTGGTCCCGTTCATGTACTTAGCTGACCATTCCGTAATCTTGACGCTTGCATCTATCGGCTTGCCAGTAGAAGTCTGAACCTTGCTGAAGAGGTCTGGGTACTTTTGCTTCAGTTCATCCAAGTACTTGCCGCCGTATTGCTTCTGGTACTGGCCACCACCGATACTGTTGGCGATGTAGACAATCTTGTTCATGTTCGGTGAGTTCCAGCTGTCACCTACGTCGTTGACACGGGTAACCGTCACGGCTTCCTTGCCAGACAGGCTGTAAACCTGGTCTGGAACCCAGTCGGCCATAACCTGCAGACCTTGCTTGTGCAGAGCCTTGATAGCGTTGCGCAGGTCTTCAGCTGAACCGTACTTGTTGTTCTTGCTCAAAGCCAGGTCGTAACGGTCAGTAAAGGCATAACCATTTTCGATGGTTGAGTCAAGGAAAGTTCTGTCCGTGCTTGAAACGTATTGCGGTGCCATTTCGAATGAAGTGATACCCCAGTCCTTAAACAGGGAAGCATTCTTGGCAATCTGCACGTTGGCCCGTTCTTCAGTCTTAGTTGGCGTCAAAGTAAAGTTTGAAAAGCCTTCAAAAATTACGTTTGAATCAAAGGCGTCGTTGACCCGGTATTGTGAACTGCTTGAAGTCGTGCTGGTGCTTGCCTCAGTCCGGGCATCTTGATCATCCTTTGCCCCTACCGGTACCCAAACAGCCAGGTAGCCAGTTACGCAAGGGTTCTTAGTCCCCTTGACCGCAGTGTTGGCTTCAGTCTTGCCGTCAACCGTCAGGTTCTTGTTGGTAAAGGTCAAGTCACCATTGTCATCAGTAGTTGCCGTTGGCGCGTTGTCGTCGCTGCTGTAGCTGATGACACCGGTTGAGGCTTGGCTGGTGCCGTCGTTCTTTGAATCGTAGCTGCTGTTGGTTAAAAGCAGGGCACGGTACTTCTGGTTCTTGTGGGCTGCACCCATGTGCAGAACTACCTTGTCGCTGTCGCTCAAGCTCAAGCTTGGCTTGTTGCTTACGATAACCCCGATCCCTTCAGTCCGGCTTTCATCAGTCCCCTTGTCGCTGGCTGACTTGACGCCCTTGCCGTAGCGAACGCTGGTAAGCACGTCGTTCTTGTCGACTGCCATGCTTTGGCCACCACCGACATACTTGATGCGTGACTTCAGCAAGTTGGAAATTGCATCATAGTAGATGCCCTTTTCAGCCATGTATTCGCTGCCGTCAAAGAACAAGTCACCGTAGTAAACCCGCGGAATAACGTCCTTGTTGGTCAAAAGCAGGGCGTAAGATGAAGGGATGTTGTAAAGGTTGTACTTCTTTTCAGTAGATTGCTGGTACTTCCGGTATTGTGCCAAGCCCTTCTTTTCTTCCGCTTCAGTAAAGGTCGTGTAGTCCTTACCGTTTGGATACTTGCTGCTCTTGGTTACGTCCTTGATGGCCTGTTGGATGTTTTCTTGAGACATACTGTCGTGAGCCCGGATGAAGGCGTAGTTCGGAGTAGCACTCTCGGAGCCGTCAAGCTTGGTCCGGTTGACCAGAGACTTGTCGCTGTTGGTACCGATCAGGTCAGCCAAACTGTTGCTGCCAGTCGGATCCTGGTTCAGCACGCTGTTGATAGTCGTCTTCCACTTGTCATCCATCGTGATTTGCGGGTTGCCCACCTTGGCCACGTTTTCTGGGTCAGTGTGGTCCCAGTCTTCCAAGATGTTCAAGTGGGCGTTTGACTTAGCATCGGTGTTCATCCCGTAGACGTCCTTGAAGTAGTCACCGGCGATGTTGAGCAAGTCGGCATCGACGTTGTCTACCGCGTCGACTCTGATTGAGTCGAAGTTGGCGTCGTCGTCCTTGGCAGTGATGGTCCCGTAGTTAAGCAGGTAGTGCATCCAGTTGAGCTGTTCTGCCTGAACTACCGGGTTGGAGTTGTCAATATCGTTGGCCAGCAGGAATTCCTTTTGCTTGGTGTAGTCACCCTTGATGTTCTTCGGGTAACGGCCCAGCAGCCGGTAGTTGGAGTTGGCCCACGGAGTCAGGCTGGAGTTGTTGTAAAGCAGGAAGCCACCTTGCAGCTGGTTGCCGGAAAAGTCTTCACTTTCACTGGCCTTGGTCCAGATGCTTTCCGTGTTCTTGAACTCAGTCATCAAAGTCTTCAGCCAAGTAGTGCTCTTCTTGCTGGAGATCTGCTTTTCAACGTTCTTTTGAACCTGGTTGGCCGCGTTGAACAAGTCGCTGGTCTTGTCACTGGTCGTGAAGTTGCGCTTGGCACTGACGAAGCCGTTCTTCTTCATGAAGTTCAAGTAGTCCACGAAAATCGGCCGGCTTGGCCAGTAAACCATCAGCAGCGGCCGCTTGTCGCTGGCCGTCGTCTTCGTCCAGGTGGTGCCGTTCTTCAA
>NZ_BOCG01000609.1 GCF_016587775.1 Lactobacillus nasalidis
GCCAATTGGCGCGGGCTTTTTACATCTGGTCCATGTATTTGTTGAGCAGGCTGTCGACGAAATTGTTGCCGGCGCTGTTTGCGTGGCCCTTGACCCACTCGAAGTCCGGCTGGGCGAACTTGGCCAGCTCGCCGGCAATTTCCTGCCAGAGCTCCCGGTTGGCCACCGGCGACCCGTCCGCCTTCTTCCAGCCCCGGCGCTGCCAGCCCTTGATCCAGGCCGGTCCTTGGCTGGTGTCGCTGACGGCCTTGATGACGTACTGGGAGTCCAGGGAAAAGAGGAGGGGCTGGCCATTCAGGCCTAATTCCTCCAGCTTCCGCAGACTTTGCAGAAAAGCGGTCATTTCCATTTCGTTGTTGGTGGCCCCCAAGCGGCCGCCGCTGGCTGACAGCTTCTGGCCGTCATATTCGATCAGGTAGGCCCAGGCAGCCTTGTCGTCAGCCTGCACGTGCCCGCCCTTGTGGGTGCCGTTGCTGCGGCAGCCCCCGTCGGTAAAGATGTGGGCCGCGTACTTGCCGGCAGAAGCACTTTCCGGCTTAGGCGCCTGCACGCCAGTGCCCTGCTTGATCTTGGCCAGGGCCGACTGCAGCTTGTCCTCGCCTCCTTGAAGGGCCCTGAGCGAATCCTCCGGATCCATCTGTAGGTAGTCCAGAGCGTCCATGGCCTGGCTGAAAGACTTGTATTCCGCCCCGGAAAAGCCCTTCACCTGTTCCTCAGCCGCTGGCCAGCTGTGGTAGATCCCCGGCCGGCGGCCTTTTTTGACAGCGTAAAATTTCATCTGGTCCCCTCACGTCCGAATAATAATGGTATGATTGTTACAAAGCAATTGTATCATAGAAAGGACGGGCCCCAGTGCTCTTTTTTAATTCCAGGAAGTACGCTGAAGAAACTGAAAAAAAGCGAGCCAAAGGCCGCGACCAGCGCGATCATTCACTGACGCTGATGACCGTGCTGGGCCTTTTGGCCACCTTCCCGCCCTGCCGGATTTTTCTGAAGCTGCGCGGCAAGCGCGTCAGCGACCTGGCCGAAAACCATTCCCGCGGCGCCGGCCAGGTGCCCATCATCTACATGCACGGCTTCCGCGGCAGCGACTACACCACCCGGGTCATGGTGCAGGAAGCCCTCAGGCAAAAGGGGGACCAGCGCTTTTTGAAAGTGGAGGCCGACCTGACCGGCCGCATCAAGCTGACCGGCTGCTATACCGGCGACCGGCAGCCCATCATCCAGCTGGCCTTCAAGGACCGGATCGCCGGCTACCAGGCCATCAATTACTATCTCAGCTTCCTCTTGCCTTTTCTGAGCC
>NZ_BOCG01000610.1 GCF_016587775.1 Lactobacillus nasalidis
CGTAAGAGTAGGTGTCGGGCAGCTTCTTGCCCTGCTGCTCGATCTTGCCCAGCCGGTCCCGCAGCTGCCAGGAAGTGAAAAAGCTGTCCTCATTGGAGTACATCCGCCGCCGCCAGCGCAGGTAGTAGCGTTCCTTCGTGGAAATGCCCACTCCGGCCGCGATTTCCAAAAGGGCGTGGTGGATGACGTGCTCGCTCTTCACGCTCGGCATCTGCAAAAGGCGCCGGGCAGCATAGCGGTCAGCTTCCGTGTCCTTGGCGTTCAAAATGAAGTCGCTGGCGTGCAGGGGCGAATAATAGAGGCTGAAAGCATCAGGATTCTGCCCTTCAGCCGTGAACCACTGCGGCGAAATGATCACCACGGCCTTCTTGCTGGGCGCGTCCTGCATCCCCAAGTACTGGGCCAAAGACTGGCTGCCCGCCCCGCCCAGCAGGAAAGGCATATAGGAGCGCTTGTACTTGGTGGCCAGCACCGTCGGGTGCATGTTGTCAAAACGCGACAGTTCGCTTGACCCGTAGAAAGGCACGTAGCCCTGCTTGTAGGCCTTCTGCCGCATGGCCTTGCCCTTGAAGACCGTCGCGGTCTGCGAAGCGGCCGCCTGGTAGAGGCTGCCTGGCGAGAAGGTCCGCTCCCAAGGCAGGGAGAATATCCCGATCAGCAGCAGGGCCGCGCAGATGACTGGTCCGAAGATCAGCCAAAGTTTTGTCTTATTCTTCATCTTGCAGTTTCTTCACCTTGTTCAACCAGCTTGTTCGGGGTGTTCCAGTCGTCACGGTTGAATTCGGAAACCGGAACCGTGATGTCGAAGGTTTCCTGCAGGGTGAGGAGCATCTGAACCGTGGACATGGAGTCCATGATCCCGCTCTCGTAGAGTTCCTGGTCCATCTTGTCTGAGAAGTCTTCACCAGTAACGTCGTTTAAAATTTCAACAATTTGCTTTTGAATATCCATGATTTTCCTCTTTCTTGTCGAGAATCTTTCTTTTGTTTATTTTAAAAAAATGCCTACTTGCCCAGCGGCACGTTGAACCACAGGTTGTTCAGGAAGCCCGAGAAGATCAGGAAGCTGAGGCAGACCACGTTGAAGGTCACGAAAATCGCCACGGCTTCGGTGAACTTGTTGTGCTTGACCAGCTTGTGCTTCTTCTTGAAGCGGAGCCAGATGTCGTTGATGATGATGGCCAGGGCGTGGTAGAGCCCGTAAACGAGGTAGTACCAGGTCAGGCCGTGCCAGACGGCCATCACCATGAAGTTGACCAGGTAGGCCACCTGGGAGAGGCGGTTCCGGTTCTTGATCAGGCGCTTTTTCATCGCGAAGAAGGTAAAGCGCATGAAGATGAAGTCCCTGAACCAGAAGGACAGGGTCATGTGCCAGCGGTTCCAGAATTCCTTGATGTTGTGGGCCGCGAACGGCTTGTTGAAGTTCATCGGCGTGTGAATGCCCATGAAGTAGGAAATCGAAACGGCAAACAGGGAATAGCCCGCGAAGTCGAAGAACAGGTACATCGAGTAGCAGTACATTACCCCTAAAAGCCACCATGACAGGTGCAGCGGCGTCATCTTCCCGGCCAGGAGGGCCTGCTGCTCCAGGTAAGGGAGGCAGTAGGTCCCGAAGAACCAGCCCAGCAGGAACTTGTACAAAAAGCCCTGGAACAGGTAGCGGACCGCGTAAGCCAGATCCTTGATATAGTCCTCCCGGCTCGGCGCCTTGTCATAATCCTTGACGAAGCGGCGGTAGCGGTCGATCGGGCCGCTGGAAATCGTCGGGAAGAAGAGCAGGAAGCGGGCATACATTACCGGATCCACCTGCTTGATCGTCCCGTCGCGCAGCTCCATGACCACTTGAACCGTCTTGAAAGTCAGGTAGGAAATCCCCAGAAAGCCCAGGTCGATCCCCTGCCTGTGCGGCACGACTGGCCAGATCTTGACCGCGGCCAGCGGCAGGATGGCCAAAAAGACGGCCAGGCAGAAGATCCAGGTCTTGTTGGCCTTCCCCGTCTTCTTGCGGTAGTGCTGGTAGGCAAAAGTCACCAGGAACTGGTAGACGATGTAGCAGATCAGGGTGACCCCCTGCTGCCACTTGTCCGCGTCAAAGATCAGGAAGATGAAGGCCAAAGAGACCAGGGCCTCATACCACTTGTAGCGCTTGCCGAAGTACAGGCCGATGATCAGGGGCAACAGGGCAACCAGCAGGTAGATGAAGTACTGCGGGTTTTCATATGGTTGCAGATTTATCACGCCTTGTTGACCTCCTTGATCACCGCTTTGATGTCCACCTTCCCGTTTTGCGAGATTGGCAGGGCATCGCGGTAAAGATAGCGCTGCGGAATCATGTACGGCATCACGTCCCGGGTCAAGCCGTCTCTGATCTGCTTGGTAATGGCCCCTTCAGTGTACTTGCGGCTGACGCCGCTGTTCAGTTCCACCACGGCCACCAGCTGCTTGATCGTGTGGTCCGGCTTGTAGACCGGAGCCGCCACGGCGTGCCGGA